>CAKQHU010000053.1 GCA_934234275.1 uncultured Phascolarctobacterium sp. | reverse complement strand
CAGCTATCATCGCCTTTCTTCGGACAGCAGAAAATATTACTGTCAATATATCTTTGATATTTTACCACAAAACAGCGCTTAACTCAACAGTTTCATGCAAAAAAATAAGCTGAAAGGAAAGTTTCAGGGATAATTTTTTCAATAGTCGCACTTTGGTCTAAGCACGAAACAAAATGGCTGCCGTACTTGAAGTGCGGCAGCCATGCAGGAAACATATAAATTAATCGATAATATTTTGTTTATAATCGTGATACAGAGTCTTGAGCTCTTCCATAGTTGCTCCCATCTCAACTTTAAGCTTGGAAACAGTATCGTAGTCGCCCTCGGCAACAGCTCTGCGGATAGCAGTGAAGATGCTCTTCTCTTCGAAGGAATCCTTAGCCAGCTTAGCGCGCAGGTTCTGTATTTTACGCCACATTGCCAGGTCGCAGTCGGTGCAGGTTTCCTGGTTGTGCAAGCGCTTCATATCGATAACAGCCTGATAGTTTTCCGGAATCAGACGAGTCAGAAGCTCGGTTTTCCAACGAATCAGCGCACCCTGCATGAAGGAGTCGATATATTCCTTCTTCAGGATATTGCCTTGTGTGAGCACTGCAACCTTTTCCGGATATTTTTCGAAAGCGCAGAGATTTTCCCAAACGGTAGCAGGCGGTTCGCCGAACAGCTTGCTGCGTTCTTCCGCAGTGAAATCTTCAAATACATCTTCCTCAGTGCGGTATTGACGGTCGGTATCCAGATAGAAGCCCTCTTCGCCGGCCTTCTTGGAAATTTCTTTTTCCAGAGCCTTCAGATCCTTGCCGGATTCTACGCAAGCCTTGATGCCGTCGAGGCAGGACAGGTAGAAAGCAGCAATAGCAATGTAGGTATTGGTGTACGGGTTAGGAGAACGCATTTCAATACGGGTAGCCTTATCGTTGTCCAGATCGCGGATCAGGCCTGCCAGAATGGTTCTGTTACGGGACGGATTATCCGGGCTCAGGCCAAGGCTGGTAACGATGCAGACAGGAGCCTCGAAGCCGGGTTTCAGACGGTTCAGAGAGTCAATGGTGCAGGAGATAAACGGATTGGTTACCTCGTAGTTTTTCAAAAGGCCCATGAGAGCGCCGTAGCCGATAGCGGACAGGAAGTCCTCATGCATATCCTTCGGCGAGAACAGGTTGACAATCTTGCCGTTTTTCATTTTTGCGGCAATGCCTACATGCGTATGCTCACCGCTGCCTGCAACGCCGGGAATCGGTTTAGCCTGGAAGGAAACCTCCAAGCCGTTCATACGGAAAATCTCTTTAACGATGATACGCGCCAACAGCTCGTTATCTGCAGTCTGTACGCCGCTGCTGAATTTCCAGTCAACCTCCAGCTGCTCCATAACGTGAGTCATATGACCTGCGCCGTCAATCTGACCTTTAACGCCGCCGCATTCCTTGTGGCCCATTTCCGGCTCCAGACCGTACAGCTCCAGAGTCTGGATAGTCTGCTCCAATGCAGTACGCACGTTGCCGCGGGTACGCTGCCAGTATTGCTCCTGCATTACCTGAGAGGAGCTCAGAGCCTCCAGCGGTGCGTCCTCACGCGGAGTTTTTACCCAAAATTCCAGCTCGGTAGCACTGGTGAAGAGCAGCTTTTCAATCTCAGCAGGATTTACATGCTCCAGGCCGGCAATTACCGGATGCTTAGCAAACAAATCCATAATCTCTTTTTCTACATAAGCCAGAGTATCATTCAAAATAGAACGGGAATCAACATGATTGCCGTTGTGAATCAGATAGCAGGGAATGCGCAGAGTACCGATCATACGGCCGCTTTCTGCGTCAAAATGCTCATAGTTATAATCAACAAACCAGTTAACGGTTTTATCAACCTTCATATCAACGCGGGCATCGTTCAGAGTAGCGATACCGGTCAGCACAACGGAGGAGCCGTCAGTCTGTGCTGCGCTGCCTGCCAAAAAGCCATCGATATCCTCAAGGAAAATCTTCATCGGGATTTTTTCGTCGGTATCATTACCGGCAAAATCCACACCCATCAGAGATACGAACTGAATCTCCGGATGCAGAGTCAGAAGCTCACGCAGAGTGCTTTCGTTTTGTTCTTCGGGTTTAATTACGTACAGTAAATCTTTGTTGTTCATGATCAGTGCAGCCATAAGGCTGCCTCCTTTCTCAATACTCCCTAATTATCATGCTGCAGAAAAATGCTCCCTACATATTTTCTGCAAGATAAACGAAAAAGGACCTTTTTAAGCATGGACATACCACATCCTTACTCAAAAAAGTCCTCGTTGACTGTTCCATTATTATAGCAGATATTAAGTGCTTTTGTCCAGCTTTAATTTTTGAGGATAAGATATCATGCAAGCAGACGGACAAGTATTTCTTCCAGCTTTTCGTATCCGCGTCCTCCCTGACGCAGCTTTATATTCATATCCGATAGTCCCAGCAATGCTTCCGTCAGACACTTTTCATCAAAGCGCCTGCTGTCGCGCTCCAAAAATCTGTAGGCATAGGGGCTGCGCATCCCCAGCTCCTCCATAATGCCCTTCTGGTCGTAGCCTCTGCGCTTCAGCTCCAGATAGCGCAGCACCTGACGTAGCTTAAATGCGACAGTTGCGCTGAGCGGCAGGATATAGGTTCCGTGCTTGCGTTCGCTCGCCAACAGTTCCAGACACTGCTTCAGCTTGCCAGCCATAATATAATTGGTCAGCGCAAAAGATGAGGCGTTAGGCAGCAGCGCGAACACATTCAGCACATCATCTTCCGTCCATTCCCTGCGTCCTGCGGCATAAATTGCCAGCTTGCCGATTTCCTGCTGCAGCAAATCCAGCGGAATTTCTTCCTTTACCGGCTCGATATATTCGCTGATGGCGGCCAACGCATCCCTGGTAAAATGCGCGCCGTAAGCTGCCGCCTGCGCGTAAAGCCAGTCATCAAGATCTCTTTCCTTAATGCGCTCACACGGACAAATCAGCGCACTTGCTTTGAGCTGCTTATAAAGCTTGGTCCGCTTATCCATTTTTTTACTGCTGATGACCAGCAGGCAATAATCCGGTACATCGCTGACAATCGCCGCCAGCTGCTCCATTTTCTTGGAATCGGTATCATCCTGCGCATCCGCAGCATTATTTGCTTTGGCAGGCTTTGCTGCCCACAGCTTTTCGTCCTTCAGGAAAATCAGCGATTTGCCGCAGAAGAAGGGATAGCTGTTGACGGCCGCCTGCAGTCCGGACAAATTGGTGTCCTTGTCAAAAACCGTTATTTCGCGGTCAGCCTCCGGCGTATCGCCAAAAACATATTCCGGCAGCGCGGCAATAATGCTGTTGCGGTAGTAATCCTCCTCGCCGCACAAAAGCAGTACCTGCGCCTGCGGCAGCGGCTTATGCTGTTGTAATTTGGCAAGCAATTCTTCTGCTTTAATGTCCATGAGTATATTTCGCACTCCTAAAAAGCATTTTTATGATATACATAACTATAGCATTTTATTCCCTCTGCGTCAAAAACAACTTTAATGCACCCCAATTCATCCGTTCTGACAACATTGCTGCCTATTGCCTGCAAACGCTCCAGCGTTTCCTGATGCGGATGGCCGTAGCGGTTGCCGCGTCCGCAAGAAATCACCGTCAGCCGTGGGCGCACCTGCTCCAGAAAACCAATACTGCTGCTGTAATGCGAACCGTGATGTCCTGCCTTCAGCACAGTGTACTGCTGCAGCTGCAGCCCTCGCTCGCGTTCCTCCCCCATGTCGCCTGTAAACAGCACGCTGCCCTGCGCACTCTGCAACGCTGCCAGCGTGCTGGCTTCATTTCCCGGCACAGCCTGCTGCGGTACATCTGTCAAAACAAGCTCTGCATTATCATCCAACGCATAGCGTTCACCGCCCTGCACCACATGCACCTGCGTCCTGCCGGCCTGCGCCAAAATTTCCTGCTGCACTCTTTTGCTTTCCTCTGTCAGCGCTTCGTTAGGCAGAAGCAGCTTTTTCACCTGCAGCTGTCGCAATAGGTCCGCTGCAGCACCGACGTGGTCAAAATCATAATGGCTTAAGAGCAGAATATCTGCCTCACGCTTGCCCAGATAGCGCAAAAACGGGGTAATAACACGCGTTGCAGTCGATATATTTTTCAAGCCACCGGTATCAATAATTGCCACATGCTGCGACGGCGTAACGATAACAGCGCAATCACCCTGCCCCACATCCAGAAAATAGCAGGCCAGCGGCAGCGTGCGATACTGCTGATAGGCAAGCGTCCCGACAAGCAGCAAGGCATGCAAAAGCAGGATGCAGCGCCGCTCCCTGTTGCTCCAAAATTGCAGCCAGGAAAAATCAGCCCATACAAATAACGCTGCATAATAAAGCACAAAGCAATAAGCAGGCAGCTTACCGATAACCACAGTGCTGTACGGCAGAGCGGCAAAAAAGCGTGCCTGCGTCAGCACCTGCGCTGCCAGCCAGGCAGCAAGCTGCAACAGATACTCTCCGTACACGGGCAGCAGTGCACCCACAAGTGCCAACTGCGCCGCGATTTCCAACACTGGCACCAGCACGATATTGCTTACAAGAGCAATCAGCGAAATTTGGTGAAAATAGTATACTTCAAGCGGCAGCACAGCCAGCTGCGCTGCCAGCGAAACAGCTGCCGCTTCGCCTATCGGCGCAGGCAGAGCCTGCGGCAGCAGCCTTTGGCAAACTGGCAACAACCACAAAAGTCCGGCCGCCGCCCCGAACGATAGCTGAAAACCTATATCGGCCAGCCATAACGGCTGCAGGCACAACAACAGCGCCGCCACCAGGCACAGTAAGCGCCCGCGCTCCGCGCCGCTGCCGCCAAGCAGCAGGACGCTGCTCATAGCCAGCGCCCGCAGTACCGGTGGGCGCAAGCCGCAGAGCAGCGCATAGGCAGTAAGCAAAGTGATAACCATAACCTTGCGCCATGGCAACGGCACCCACTGCAGCAAAGCAAGCAACAAGCCTGTCAGCAACACAATATGCGTACCAGAAACCGAAAGCAGATGTGCCAGACCATTATCCGTAAACAGCTCGCGCGTTTCTTCATCCAGCCTGCTGCTGCCGCCAAGCACCATGCCGCTCAGCAGCGCCCCATATTCAGCGCCGGCTGTAGCTTCTATACGTTCGCTCAGCATTTTGTTCCACAAAGCAAAATGCTGCCACCACAAAACCTGAGACTCTGTCTTTAGCAGCTGCGCCTTGCTCAAACGTCCGCCCAGCTCCTGCATTCTGTTATAGCTGGCAGCATCAAAGCCTCCTGGATTACGCAGGCTGTCCAGCTGCTCCAGCGTACCCTTAAGCACCACACAGCCTGCCTGCGGCAGCTCGCCCTTCACACTCACGCGCAAGCGTCCGCTGTAAGCAAGCTCTGTATCGCTATAAACCTTTTGACAGCGCAGAATTGCGCTGCTGAAGCCATCCTGCCTACGCACGCTCAAAGGCTCCACCGCCCCCTGCACAACCAGCTGGCGCCCAAAGCAGGAAGCAAGCTGCTGCTTGGCGGACTGCGGCACGCTAAGCAGACGAAAGAGCAGTACGCAAAGCAGCATGAAGGGCAAAAATAAGCGTAAATAACGTATTTTCTGCAGCACTAATCTACCTCCACATAATCACGCAGCTTTGCCAGCTTGGCTTTGCCTATTCCCGGCACACGCAGCAAATCCTCCGCGCTGGTAAAACGCCCTCTGCTTCTTGTTTCCACAATACGCTGCGCCAGCGCCGGCCCGATGCCCGGCAGCTGCTGCAGCTCGCCGGCGCTTGCGCTGTTGATGCGCACAATCTGCACTGCAGAGTTATTTTTTTCTGTGCCTGCTCTGGTACTACCAACCTTCTTCGTGCTACTTGCACTATAACTGGCAGTTGCCTGAGCGTTTTTTCTCTGCGTTCTGCTTGTCCGTGCAGCCTTCTGCTCCGGTACCCGTATCTGCATACCGTCGCGCACCTTACGCACAAGATTAACTCGCTCGCTGTCGGCATTTTCCGTCAGGCCGCCGGCAGCAGCAATGGCCTCTTCCACTCTGCAGTTGGCAGGCACATCGTAAATTCCCGGCTCCAGCACGGCGCCGCTCACCTGCACGCGTACTGTTTTTGCCTGCGCTGCTTTGGATGTAACAGCACCTTGCGCGGACTGCAGCAGGCTGCTGCCGCCAGGCAACGCTTTTGCTTTGTCATCGGTGCTTATAAGGCTGGTTATTATGCAGCCTGTGAGGAGAAAGGCGATGAATATTAGTTTTTTAGTTTTTGCTTGCATGGGGATACCTCCTTAGGGTGTGAAAAATATTGTGTATGATTTTGATACTCAACCCTTCCGTCTGCTCGCTAAAGCTCGCAGCCACCTCCCCTTTCAGGGGAGATATAACAGGCTAGATTTAAAATTACAGTTCGCAATTACGACCAACCTCTATATGCTCCCTGAAAGGGAGCTGGCAAAATCACGCAGTGATTTTGACTGAGGGTTGTGCTAGCGACAAACTTGGGCTTAGCGTCAAGAGAGCTGGCATCGCCGCAGGCGATGACTGAGGGTTGGGCAAGGCGAAATTTATTATGCTAATGTTGCTTGCGACGCAGCCCCCTTCCGTCAGCTCACAGTGTTCGCTGACACCTTCCCCAAGGGGCAGGCAAGAGCAATAGCTTTTCATTAACCTTTATTAGCACGTTCTTGGTTCCCCCTTGGGGGACAAGGTGAATTGCCCGTAGGGCAAGAGAGGACGCCCCGGAGCGACTGTCGCGTTAGCGACTAAAGGGGGAAATGTGGGAGCAGATAAGAATTTGGCTAGAATAGAGATCCTCGTTTTTCTTCCCAAAGTTTCATATGCTTACTCAACCCTTCCGTCTGCTCGCTAAAGCTCGCAGCCACCTCCCCTTTCAGAGGAGATATAACAGGCTAGATTTAAAATTACAGTTCACAATTACGACCAACCTCTATATGCTCCCTGAAAGGGAGCTGGCATCGCCGCAGGCGATGACTGAGGGTTGTCACAAAAAACAAAAAGAGCCCCCAAGAATAACAATTACGTTATTCTCAGAGACTCTGAAAATGTAAGCGTTATTTAGTACTACTAAATAATGTCATTGCTGACATGCACTGCTTATTTTTTTGTCCGCGCTACAGTCTGCGGAAACTGCCTGCTGCAGGACAGCTGTAACTGCGGTGGTCGCGGTTAGTAATTAGTGGTTAGTGGCCAGTAATACTAAAGCTCGCAACGGGGATTCGTTCCACCTTTTCGATTTCTAACTTCGCTCGCGCTCGTTACAAATCGGGTCTCACTTCGCTACGATGTTTACCAGACGGCCGGGTACGCAGATAACCTTACGTACGGTTGCATCGCCAATGTGAGCCTGAACGTTAGCGTCAGCCATAGCGATTTTCTCCAGCTCTTCCTTGGTAGCTTCAGCCGGAACAGTCAGACGGCCGCGAACTTTGCCGTTAACCTGCAGAACGATTTCTACATTGTCAACCTTCAGTGCTTCTTCATCGCACTCAGGCCAGCTTTGTTCATGTACGCTGCTGTTGGCATCGATAGCACCGCGCCACAGTTCTTCGGTGATATGCGGAACGAACGGGCTCATCATCTTGATAAGGTCGGAAATTGCTTCGTAAACCAGACCTGCATTCGGCTCTTTAACAGCTTCTTTATAAGCATAGAGAGCGTTAACCAATTCCATCATAGTGGAAATAGCAGTGTTGAAGTTGAAGCGGGTTTCGATATCGTTAGTAACCTTCTTAATGCTGCTATGCAGTACACGGCGCAGGTCCTTGTCTGCTTCGTTCAGGTTGCTGTGATCGTATTCGGTAACCTTTTGTTCCAGAACAGTTTCAAAAGCTTGTACGATACGCCAGATACGATTCAGGAAGCGGAAGGAGCCTTCAACGCCCTGGTCGCTCCACTCCAGCTCTCTTTCAGGCGGAGCAGCAAAGAGAATGAACAGACGCGCGGTATCAGCACCGTATTTGGAAAGAATTTCTTCCGGAGAAACAACGTTGCCCAGAGATTTACTCATCTTAGCACCGTCTTTGATTACCATGCCCTGAGTCAGCAAGTTACTGAACGGTTCATCGTAATCAACCAAGCCTGCGTCACGCAGAACCTTTACAAAGAAGCGGGAATACAGCAGATGCAGAATAGCATGCTCAATACCGCCGATATATTGGTCTACAGGACCCCAATAGTTGTTGAGCTCCTTGTCAAACGGCATCTTGTCGTTGTGTGCGTCGGTATAACGCAGATAGTACCAGGAGGAGCACAGGAAGGTGTC
>CAKQHU010000052.1 GCA_934234275.1 uncultured Phascolarctobacterium sp. | reverse complement strand
CGCCCAGTACGCCGCCTACAGCGCCCATTGCCGCTTTAATTAAACCCATAATACAACCTCCTTTTGTATCACTAAAAGATTAACAATTATATTTTATCAAAACCCGCTTAATATTAACAGGACTTTGAATAAAACAGACGTACACTTATCAGACAAGAAATTGTAAAATATTTATCTTATCCTTATCTGTAGTAAAAAGCTATTCACTAATACTTTGATTTGTGATAAACTAATTGTTAGACAATCTCTGCAAATCATCTGTGCAGGTAAGCTGTTTTCCGCTTCCTTGCCTTAAGTTTAATATAAAAACCGCATTTAGTCACTACACCAAATGGCGAATTCGGGTAGGATAAGGGTAAATTTTCCTTATTTTTTACCTTTTTTCTTTAAAAATTCCCTTTCAGGAGGTTTTTTCATGTCCGTTGTATCAAAAAAATTTTCTGCTTCATTATACAGTATGTTGGTGCTGTTACTGCTCTGTCTTGTTACTGCTTTCAGCAGCGGCTGCGGCAGTAAGGCATCACTCGACCCGGCCAAACCGGTGACTCTCACCATCTGGCACGTTTACGGTAACCAGACCAATTCTCCGTTTAATGATACAATCGAAAAATTTAATGCCACTGAGGGTAGGGCCAAGGGCGTTATTGTTAAGGTTGCTTCCGTAAGCAGCTCCAATGTTATCGACAAAGCTTTATTCGCCTCTGCCAAGCAGGAACCCGGCGCTGTGCCGCTGCCCGACCTTTTTACCGCCTATCCGCGTGTTATCCCCGCAATGCACGATAAGCTGCTGCATTGGGACAAATACCTTGATAAAGAAGATTTAGCTGTTTACCAGCCGGAATTTTTAGCCGAAGGTTATCAGGATAAGGAGCTGCTGATGCTGCCTGTAGCAAAATCCACCGAGCTGCTTTTTGTAAACCAGACATATTTTGACCGCTTTGCTGCGGCAACAGGTGCCAGCACCGAGGATTTTGCCGATTATGACAAGCTTTTTGCGCTCTGCCGCAAGTATTATACCTGGACCGGCGGTAAAAACATGTGCCAGCTGGACGATTTCTATAACTATTACCTGACGAGCATGGCTTCCTTAGGTGACCCGTTAATCAAGGACGGCAAGCCGGATCTTACCAGCTCCAACTTCAAGCGTATCTTCCGTGCCGCAGCCGAGCCTGCTATTGCCGGTGGTCTGGGCATTGAAAAGGGTTATGCGGCCGATGCCTGGAAAACAGCCGATTTAATCAGCAACGTCGGCTCTACCGCCGCTATTCTTTATATGCGCGATTACGTTACCAATCCAGACAACACGCGTGAAACCATTGTTACCAACTATTACCCCTGCCCTGTTTTCAGCGGTGGTAAGGTAACACTGCTGCAGCGCGGTGTAGGATTATTAGCTATCAAAAGCACAGATGAACGCAAAAACCTTGGTGCCGTTGTTTTTGCCAAATGGCTGGCGCAGGAAAACAGCAATTTGAATTTTGCAATGCAAGCAGGCTACCTGCCAACCAATAAGGAAGCACTGCCAAAGCTGCTGAATAATCCGCAAGATGTGCATAACTTCAAATACCGCAAGCTGTATACCTGCATGCAGCAGGTATATAAAAAAGGCACCTGGCTGCATCTGCCGCACAAGGCCGCCGATATCCAGCAGAATCTGGAATACGGCAGCAAAAACATTCTGCGCGCTGCCCATCAGCAATATCTGCAGCAAATTGCCAACGGTGCCAACCCACAGCAAACGCTTGATAAGTTAGTAGAAGAAAGCTATCAGAAGCTGCTGAATTACAAGCAATAAGCCAAAAAATCCTATCAAGGAGGCTCGTAATGCTCACGAAGCTCACCAAAATAAAAAGACTGCTGCTTATAGGCAAGGAAATATGGCATAATAAGCGTTCCATGCGCAGCCGTTTCATTATTTACCTGCTGTCACTGGTTCTGCTGGCAGGTTCTGCTATGCTGATCCTGTTAAACGTTATCGGCATACTGCAGCCACCAAGCCATGATATCGACCGCTTTCTTGAATATGAGCTTAACACCCGTACCAACGATATCAAACGCCAAATGAATGCACTGGCTGCTCACAATATCGATTTGTCGCAGCAGCTGCAGCAGGATATCAACCGCGTTATGCTGGAGCAGGGCATTTATAATAATTATGATGCCCTGAACAACAATCCCGAGGCCTTAACAGCGATTCAGCAGGCAACCTACCAGACACTTGCCGCCAAAATGCAGCAGGCACCGGCCAGCGGTGCCTTGTATCTGATTAATGCCAGCGTCAACACGAATCTGCTGGAACCTACCTATAACGGTCTTTTTCTCAAATTCACTAACATCTATTCCGAAAACACTCTGTTCAACGAAATCTGTATGTTCCGCGGCAACCCACAGGTTGCACGCAATAATAACATCAGCCTTTACAGCACCTGGCAAATGGAACTCAATATCCACGCCTATCCGCAGGCTGATACGCTTTTGCATGCCAAGGAAAACAATATTTCCCAACAATATATCCTGACAGACGTTGCCCACCTCAAAGAAAGCTGGGAGCAGTCCCGTCTTTTCCTAATGCCCATTAACAGTAATGACGGCAAAATTATCGGCGTCTGCGGCTTCGAAATCAGCAGCGTGTACTTCCAACAGCGTACTAAGCAGGCCAATTACAAGGGTTATCCTCTGATTACCGCTATTCTCGACAAAAAAGCGGACAACGAATACCAGGGACAGCTTTCCAATCCGGCCTCCTTCGTCAATGCTACTATAAAAACCAGCTCTGACGGCGAGCATGAATTATTTACTGCCGGTCAGGAGCGTTTCATCGGCTTCACTGCACCCCTGACGGTCGGTGCCTCGGAGCACAGGGTAGCAGTAATGCTGCCTGCCGACAGCTATTATCATCTGCAGAGGCAGGCTAAAATGCGTCTGCTGATAATGCTGGGTATTATTCTGTTGCTTTCATTGTTGTCTGCCGGTTATTTCAGCAAAAGATATGTAGACCCGCTGGTAGCGGATTTGCAGCAGCTGCAGCAAAATCCCGATGCTCCTCCGCAAGCCAATGTGCTGGAGCTCAACCAGTTCTTTGAATTCCTGCAGAACCATTCCGAGCAGCAGGCCGAAAAAATGCGCCAGCTGCAAAGCGAAAATAATGAAGTACAAAAGCAATACGGTCAGGCCGCCGTGCGTCTGCAGGAGGCACAGGAAAAGCAAAAGCAAACCGCCAACCAGTATATTCAGCTGGAGGAACAGCTTGCCGCCCTGCAGGATGAAATTCAGCAGGTACGCCTGCAGATGGAGCAGACGCAGCAGGAGAAGCTGCAAGCTCAGCAAGAACGCGAGCAGGCTCAGCAGCAGTTCAACTTTGCCCAGGCTGCTCTGGAAAAGGCTATTGAAAAGAAGCTGGAGACAGTCGACCCCGACAGCTATAAGATGTTTGTCGATAATCTGGCAACGCTGACGCCTAAGGAGGAGGATATCTTCAATCTTTATGTTCAGGGCTGCTCGACCAAGGCAATTATCAGCCAGCTGAGCATCACTGAAAACACCTTAAAATATCACAACAAAAATATCTACGGCAAGCTGGGCGTAAAAACCCGTAAGGAGCTGCTGCAGTATATCGAACTGATGCGCAACGCAGAGCACTGACGCGCAGCGCATTTAAAAAGCCTCCGGCGAGTTTACTCGTCGGAGGCTTTCGTTATGGGTTAGGGGTTACTATTTCAATATTAAGTTTATCGCTCATTTTATCGCCCACATTATCGCTCATTTATCGCTCATTTTTATGCCATATATAGCCATACACACTGCTAAAACAAACTCCAATTTAAACACCCCCAAAATATATCTTTCGGGGGTGTTCAAATCTTTATGTATTAAATTTTACAGCTTCTGTTGTACCTTCTCCCCTACATTACAGCTGCAGGATGAAGAATTCATCTTTAATATTTTTTCTGTCATTGCTGAGGGCAACCAGAACTCTGTTATCAGGCATATTTGCCAGGTTTACACATGCACCGATGCTGGTTTCCTTATTATCGGTCAAATCCTTATAACTTACGGTACCAACCAGCGTGCCAGTGTTCTTTCTGTAAATCTGCAGTTGCTGCTTGTCTACAGAGGAATCGCTGACTACCAGATATTCATCAGTCAAAGCTATATCGGTTAAGGAATTGATGGCCTTGCTATCTTCACGTTTTTCCTTGCCGATAACGCGTTTTTGCTTGCCATTGAAGTCATAAACGCTTACCAGGCCTACATCCTGAGTGCCGATGCGCGCATTGCCGCCAACATAGAAATCACCGTTTCTGTCTGCAACAACGCTCTGCGGAATATTGATTTTATCCTTGTCGGCAGCATCACGGCTTCTGGATTCCTTACGTACTGTGCCCAAATCCTTGCCTACTCTGTAGCCGTTGCGAAGATCAACCTTTCTCATTTCGCCCTGGTTCATCCAGATCAAAGCCTTATCCGCATTGCCCTTAGGAATTACAACAAGGTTATTGAAGCGTCCTTGTGCCTCTTCAATACGTTTGGTTTCGCTATCGAAATAGTTGAGTCTCATTCTCTTATTGGTATAGAAAATGCCTCTGGTGCCGTCGGAAGAAATCTTAGCATTACCGGACATAGAATCAACATTATTGTCCAACATGCGCAGACCATCTTTATCCCACTGCATCTGAACGAGTCTGTCCTTAACGTTGGCATAAATCATATCTCTGCCGATAACAGCCACCCTCATACCCTTGCTATAAGTATTTTGCAAATGCAGATTAGGATTATTTTTCAGAGTAAAGAGCTTAAATGTATTAATGCCGACCTTAACATCCTTATTCGGCAAATCCTTCAAATCAGCAGCAATCGGTTTCGGTTTAGGAGGCTCGCTGGTGCCTTTGTCGCCACCGCCGCAGCCCGCAATAAAGCTGCAGGCCAGCAGTCCGGCCATAATTCCCATCGCAATACGTTTCTTCAACATAACAATCATCTCCTTATTGTACTATGGCAAAGCTCTTTATTTGATTACGATACGGCCATCGCCGTAAGGATTAGCATATTGCTCGCCAACCTTGCCGTTCAGATGGTTCTGCAGGTATTCCATAATCGTATCTGCATCGCTCATCATTTCGTCCTGCACCAGATGCGCGCCCTTGAACATCGTCATGCCGTCACCACCGGATTTGAGCATGTAGGAGGTGCTGCCAACGGTGTATTTTTTCTTAACATCTAACGGTTTGCCGCCAATCTTGACATCGCTGACGCGACGGGCACCGGCAACACGCACGAAGTTGCCCTTGGCATCAAGCTCGATGCTGGAGGGAACAGAGCTGTCAATCGTGTAGCTCAGGCCAGACACCTGCATAAAGCCACCGCTTTCTTCAGGATAGCTGATAGCGCCCATTTCCAGAGCATCCAGAATCTGCTGGCCGTTTACCTCTAAAACTACGCACATGTTACCGAAGGGGAAGGCCTCCAGCAAATCATTGTAGCTGATGACGCCGGTTTTGATTTCGTTACGGATGCTGCCGCCGTTTACCAGAACTACGTCACAATCCAGCACTGCTCGATAGGCATCGGCAACAAAGTCGCCCAAGCTGCATTCACGGTTGCGAACGATACGCTCACCGGTTGCAGGATCATTGCTGCGCAGCTGTACCAAGGCTTCGCCCACCGGCTGCTTCAGCAAAGGCTCGTAGGTTTTTATTTCCTGGGCAATAACTCTTGCGATATTGGCATCCTTGCCGTTGGATTCGGTAATCAGCTGGCTCTTCAGCTTGCCGTCGGGAGTAATTACCAGCTCGCCTACAGTTTTCAGCTTGGTGCCGGTCTGCGCCAGCAGCACATCCTTGCCCACTTTATTTTTAACCATACGGGTGAAACGCTCGTGAGAGTGTCCGTCGATAACAGCGTCTACGCCCTGAGTATTTTTAGCAACGCTTTCGCTGCTCCACTGCGGCGTAGTGCCGTCCATACCCAAATGACCTACGATAAATACGTAGTCCGCGCCGTCCTTGCGTGCCTTGTCGACATTTTTCTGCAGCTGCTTGTACAGCTTATTACCGGTTTTATCCTCGCAGAAGCTGTAAATATACTTGCCCTTCTCATTTTGGAAGAAGGTAGGCGTAGAGGTTGTCAGGCTTTCCGGTGTGCTTGCACCTACAAAGGCCACCTTGGTATCCTCATACTGCATAATTTTGTAGCCAGGCAGAACCTGCTTATTGTTGCCTGCATAAACAAGGTTTGCGCAGTAGTAGCCTGCACGCTGCAGCGGCACCAGCTCCATGAAGCGGTCCATGCCGTAGTCAAATTCATGGTTACCGGGAATGCAGAAGTCATAGCCCAGATAATTCATAATATCGACAACTGCCAGACCGCGGGACAGCTTGCCGATAGGTGCGCCCTGAATAGCATCGCCTGCATCCACCAGCGCTACGTTCGGCGTTCTTGCCAGGGCATCCTTTTTAATCTGCGCCAAACCGGCAAAACCGATATTATCATTAATACCGCAATGGATATCATTAGTATGCAGAATAACAATGTCATGCTCCAGCGCCCACGCCATCAGCGGAGCGGAAACAGTCATCGCTGCAGTCACCAAAAACAGCGATGTTTTTTTCCAGAACTTTTTCATATACATCACTTCCTTCCAGCTTTTGTAATTATATTATAAGCAAGAAGCAGCAAAAGCGCCCCACCCCAAAGGGTGATTTCGGGTAGGGTAAGGTAAAAAATATGCTTTTTCAGCGTATTTTTTGATTATTATCGGCTTGGCACACAAAAGCGCAGCCTCCCGGAAGCACCGGAAGGCTGCTTGTTTTATAATGCTATTGTTTTTTCAGCTGAATTATTCTCAGGCCCACGGATCATCTGCTGCCGGAGTCTGGATGCCGCTCAGCAGTCCCTTGTAATCCCACAGGAACCATTCGCCGGTAGAAGCCTTTTGGCGCACGGTCATCGGACGCGGGCTGTCAGCGCCGCCGCAGGTAATCAAGAAGCGTGCATAGCCTTCCTCCTGATAAGTGTAGGCATTCGTTTTAATCTCTACGGTATACGGCATATCCGGCTGATAGTTGTTCGCCGGAGTTGCGCCCATGAAGTAGGAGCGCATCAGATACTGTCTGCCGCGGAAACGGTCTGCGAGGAACTGTTCATCTCTTTTAGGTACCGGACGAGGTCCCAGCAGCTTGTTGAGCATAGCAATAGCCTCTGTCGGATTGGTTTCGTAGCGAGCCAATGCTGCCACGGTATAAGCCGCTACCTGCTGAGCATCGGTTTCCGGTCCGATTTCAGCTGCCGATTGCGGCAGATTCTGGAAAATTACGCGTTTGGTTTTTTCCTGTTTCTCCACTTTATTCACCGCCCTGTTAATAGTATTGTCAATAGTTCTGTCAATCATTCTGTCTACGCCGATTCTTCTGTTCCAATCAAGAGCTTCTGCAGATTGCAATTGTCCCGCCAAAAGCATTGCGCAGCAAGCTAATACAATACCTTTCTTCATTTGTTGCACCTCCTCAGAATTATCCTGCGCTGTTAGATACGCAGGCATGCTTCCTTACAAGCTCATTGTACAACGAAATTTGCTAAAGCACCCCACCCAAACTGCCGATTTCGGGTAGGATGAGCAAAATTTTTCTGTTTTTCAAGGAAATTTCTGCCCAAAGCAATAGTCCAAGCATTATCATACACAGCAATCTCAGTAACCGCATCAGCGCCACTCCCATTGCCAAAAATCGTGCGCAAGCATCTGCTGCCTACTCATCGGCCAAATCGTAAATCTTCCTTACCGTGCCGTCATCGGCAACATTATAAATCAGCCTGCCGCTTTTCTCTACCAGATAGCGCGCATCCTTAAATCGCACCGGATTAGGAGCATCCGGATCTCCCGCCTTAGTCATAGTATGATAGCTGTAACGCTTGTCAACATCAGGATACAAAGCCTTTTCTTGTTCCCACTGATAATCCCAGAAGCTGAACGAGCCGTTGCTTCTGTCCAGTAAATTAACATTCGGCTCCAACACCAGCTGCAAGAACAGCACCGCTACGTTCCAGGGCATTTCCGTTTCACCCTGCACAAAGCGAGTACCTCTTTTGTTGCTTCTTTCATAGGTACCGGCCAGGGACGGCAGCACCCGATTATTACCCTCAGGCTCACCCAAAATCCAGGCACCGTACAGCTTGCTCTGCGCCTGATAGCCATGCGGATTACTCAAAGCATACTTTTCGTAAAGCGGCATACTATATCTGTACCGAGAAGGATAACCCATCCCATTTTCATAGCTTGCAAGACTCGGCACATACAGATAACCGATAAAACGCTCACCGTCATGCGCAAAACGCACCACACCGCTCGCCTCGGTCTCATAGCGGTAATGGTCATCCTGCCATTCACCGCTGTGCAC
>CAKQHU010000051.1 GCA_934234275.1 uncultured Phascolarctobacterium sp. | reverse complement strand
CGTAAAAACTCTGCATTGGTGCTGTCTCCGATTTGTGCTTTGGTGACAAACGGCAGTACATCGTTAATTCTTTCCTCATCAGTATCAACCGCCATGACCTGATGCCCCGATTGTGAAAGCTGCATAGCGATATGTCGTCCAAAATGACCTGCTCCGATCAGTAAAATATTTTTCATAGGATATTCACTCCTTTTGTTTAGCCAATAGTGATTTTTTCCAGCGGCAGCTTTGTATTAACTGTTTTTTTGCCGGATAATGCTGCATACATGAGCGTAAGACTGCCTACTCTGCCAAGATACATAAGTAGAATCAGTATCAGCTGCGAGGGAATATGCAGCTGCGGTGTAATTCCCAGCGTCAGCCCGACTGTTCCCAATGCTGATGCTGTTTCATATAAGCAGGATGACAGTGGCAGGTTCTCATAGGCACTGATAAAAACTCCTCCCGAAAAAAATAGTGCAATATACATGGTTAGGATAGTAGAGGCAAGCTTGATGGCATTGTAATCGACTCTGCGATCAAAAAAATGGGCACTGTCCTGCTGGCGATAGGTCGCAACAATGTTGGCAAGCAGGACGGCAAAGGTTGTCGTTTTCATACCACCGGCCGTTGATCCCGGTGAACCACCAATCAGCATCAAAAGAATCATAATGCCTTGCGACGAGCTGGACATAGCAGATAAATTTACCGTATTGAAACCGGCTGTTCTTGTTGTGACTGACTGGAAGAGAGCTGCCTGAAGACGCGCTTCAATAGGAAGAGCAGCAAAATCAACAAAGAAGAAAAAAATTGCCGGTAAGATAATCAGAATCAACGTAAAGATGAGGATTACTTTACTTTGCATTCTGTAGCGCCGGAACTGCAGCTTGTTTTCCCAAATGTCTTCCCACGTCAAAAAACCGATACCGCCGATTATGATAAGCAGCATAATCGTTATATTTATTATAGGATTCTGCGCGTAACCGGTAAGGGATGGGTAGAGGTTGTCAGCGGTTCCCAAAATATCGAAGCCTGCATTGCAAAAGGCTGAGATAGAGTGAAAAGCTGCCAGCCAAATACCGTGCCAGCCATAGTAGCGGCAGAACACCGGCAGCATAGCAAGTGCACCAATCATTTCAATCAAAAATGTTCCCCACAGGATAAACTTCGTAAGCCGGACGATACCGCCTACATTTGGAGCTGATATTGCGTCCTGCATGGTAGTGCGCTGCATCAAAGAAATTCTTCGCCTGGACAGGAGTGCAAATGATGCCGCTACTGTTACAACACCAAGACCGCCAATCTGTATCAGCGTCAGAATGATTGTCTGCCCAAAGGCCGACCAATAGCTGCCGGTATCATGCAGCACAAGACCTGTTACACAAACTGCGGAGGTTGCGGTAAAAAGCGCTTCGTTAAACGGCGTTATGCAACCTTTCTGCGTAGAAATTGGCAGCATCAGCAGTAATGCTCCCAGCAGGATAACTCCTGCAAAACCTAATATAATAATTTGAAAAGAAGAAAGCTGAAATCTTCTGCTGATTATTTCTTCTGACATAATTACACCTTCTTGCTCATCAAGTGATATGTTTATTGAGCGCTGCTTTGCTTGTTTCTATCATAGCATTTTTGTGGTGTAGATTTGGTAAAGAAACGGGTATAGAGCAATATTATCCGGTGCTGCATCTTGAAGCGCTTTTGCTCGTAAAGTATAATGAGTTTGTAAAAATAATTAGGAGAAGCATTATGAAGCAACAACAACGAAAAGAAGACATTTTGTTTTCTGTCTGCGTCTTTTTCGGCGCTTTTGCCATTAATCTTCTGATTCGGAAGCTCTTTACAACGCAAACGCTGGTTCCTATGATTTTTGTTTTCGGCGTTTTTCTGATATCGCTGAAAACGCATGGGTATTGCTATGGTATTGTTTCGGCCGTCTTAAGCGTATTTGCCGTAAATTTTGCCTTTACTTATCCTTATTATACTTTGGATTTTTTCGTAGAAGAAAGCATCTTGTCTGCCATTATTATGATGGTTGTTGCCGTTTCCACCAGTACGTTGAACAGTAGGATACGTGATCAGGAGAATTTGCGGGCAGAAAGCGAAAAGGAGAGGATGAGGGGCAATCTGCTGCGGGCAATATCGCATGATTTGCGTACACCTCTTACATCAATATATGGCTCATCTTCTACGCTGATTTCCAAGAAGGATGCACTTTCGGAAGAACAGCAGCTAAAGCTGTTGGGAGAAATTCAAGAGGATAGTGAATGGCTTATCCGCATGGTCGAAAACCTGCTGGCTGTTACAAGAATCGACGGTGCCAAGGTAAAAATCGTGAAAACGCCAATCGTTTTGGATGAACTGATTGACTCTGTGCTTATGAAGTTCTCCAAGAAGCACCCGAATCAGAAGGTGATTACGCAGATACCGGCCGACTTTGTGGATATTCCTATGGATTCAATCCTTATCGAGCAGGTGTTGCTGAACTTTTTGGAAAATGCTGTGTTTCATGCGAAAGGTATGACAGAGCTGAAGCTATCGGTTTCCCTTGCAGGAGATAAGGCCATATTTGAAGTTGCCGACAATGGGTGTGGCATTCCGGAGGAGATTTTGGACAAAATTTTTACCGGATGCTATAAAAAGTCTGCAGCACCGATAGACGGAACGCGCAGCAATATGGGCATCGGTATTTCGGTTTGTGCTGCTATTATTAAGGCGCATGGCAGCGAGATTTTTGTGGAAAACAGGAAGGGCGGCGGTGCAGTATTCCGCTTTTCTTTGGCAAGAGGGTACGATGATGAGCAATAATAAATTCAAAATTTTAATCGTAGAGGATGAAGCAAACATCCTAAGCTTCATCAAAGCCAACTTGGAAATAAGCGACTATCAGGTGATTTGTGCAGAAACATGTGCGCTCGGCATGATGATGTACGCTTCTTATCATCCGGACCTTATTGTTCTGGATCTCGGGTTGCCGGACCGTGATGGTTTGAGCTTGATTCGGGATGTTAGAAAAACGGATACTGTTCCCATCATTGTCCTTTCTGCCCGTTCCGGCGAAATGGATAAGGTGGAGGCCTTAGACCTTGGCGCGAATGATTACATTACCAAGCCGTTTGGAACTGAGGAACTGATGGCTCGTATCCGTGCAGTTCTTCGCAGCCATCGTTACAGCGAAAAAAACGAAGGTAACCACGGCGGTAAATTTAAATTTCAAGATTTGATGATTGATTACGATAAAAGGCAGGTTTTGGTCGATGGAAAGGAAATCGACCTGACACAGACGGAATACAATATTTTGACATTCCTCTCCATCCATGCGGGGAAGGTGCTGACTTATGCTGCCATAATCCAAGCAGTATGGGGATATTCTGATTATGGCAGTGTCAAAAAGCTACAGGTAAATATGAAGAACATCAGGAAGAAAATGGGCGTGACACCCGGAGAAAAACGCTATATCGTCAATGAGCTTGGTGTAGGCTATCGTATGCTGGCAGAAGATGAAGAATAAGCTCTGCTGAAAAGTGTACAGGAGGCTAATACCATGATAAACTAAAACCCGTCCTTATGCTTTCACAGCACAGGGGCGGGCTTTCTTTTAATATAGGTGTTATGATTTATACGAGCATGGTATAATTAAAGCAATAAAAAATAAGGAGAATGCTAATGAAACTGGTAGTCCTTGGAGTGGTAAATAATAAAAGCTGATATATTAGTCGAAGCTGCGGAAATACGCTTTAGGGACGAACTATCGGGAGGGTGTAAATATGAGAATAAAAAGTATAATAGCTAAGGGTTTGCTGGTAATGTCATTGTTTGCTGCATTGCCGCTTATCCTTCATACTGATAGCTGTGTTTATGCTGCAAGTGACGAGCTTTTGGATCTTGAAGAAGAAAAGTCCGATATAGAGGATGAAATAGCAGAAAGACAGGCCAATGGTGAAAGCTATGATGATTTGAAAGAGCGTTACAATGATGTGCAGGATGAAATACAAAACATCAAGGATGAGGGCTGAGGCTTTCGGCAAAATCCGCACATAACCTTTAAGCTCGCAAGTGCGCATATTTTTATCAATGATTTTCCGGCGCTAGTAATGTAAAATACAATTAACGCGTAGCGAGGGTGAGGTGTGGTGACAATGCGAAAAGTTATCATTGAAAAATTACAGCAGATTGAAAAACAGGAAAACGTCAGGATTCTCCATGCAGTAGAATCTGGAAGCCGTGCATGGGGTTTTGAATCTCCGGACAGTGATTTTGATGTACGTTTTATTTATGTGCGTCCGCGTGATTATTATTTAAAATTAGAACAGACGAGGGATGTGCTGGAATTTCCTATCAACGATTTGCTGGATGTCAACGGCTGGGATTTGCAGAAGGCGTTAAGGCTTTTGCATCGTTCCAATCCGTCGGTATTCGAATGGTTTAAATCACCGATTGTTTATAGGGAAACTGCTTTCAGCCAAGAATTTATTCCCATTATGGAAAACTATTTTTCCGCGAAGAGCGGACTTTATCATTACCTGAATATGGCAGACGGCAACTATCGGGAGTATCTGCGGGGAGAGATGGTGCGAGCTAAAAAGTACTTTTATGTTTTGCGGCCTTTGCTTGCCTGCAGATGGATTTTAAGAACCAATACTCCGCCACCGATGCGTTTTGCAGAATTGGTTGCAGCTGATTTGCCTACATATCTTTATGAATCCGTACAGGAGCTTTTGCGCATCAAGATGGAGGTGCCGGAGCTGAAGCTGATTCCGAGAGTGGACGAGATAAATAATTTTATTGAAGAAGAATTTCCGCGTCTTAAAGAGAAAATCAGGAGCCTGCCGGAGGAACGCAGGCAGGGGTACGACGAGCTTAATGCGTTGTTTTTGAAGTATCTGCAGTAATTCAAAAGCGTAGCTGTTATACATGCATAAAGCATGCTGATAGCTGCGCTTTTCTTGCTGCCTATGAAAAGCGCAGAAAAACTGCATTTATTTTTTTATTTTAGGACGTATTCACTTATTTGACATAGACAAAATCTGTCGTTGGTGTGTGCTATACTAAGGATAAATCAGTGCTTAAGTAAAAAAGTGGCGCTGAATTTTCAGCATATTTTTTAATACTGTTTATCGGATTTACTGCGGAAGGAGGGTGTTGCTTGTGGCTTTTAATGAGTTAATAAAAAACTTTGATAATATACGTTTATTGATGCGTGATTTTTACGTCTTTGGCTTTAAGAGCAGAGCTGATTTTGCAGATAAAAGCGCCCGCAGCTATGACAATGAGCGCAGACGTATTGAAAGCTGGCTGGGCGAATATATGTATTTTCGTCAGAATACCGGCGGCAAGAACTGCTTTATTTCCGTAGACAGCAGAAAAATCCGGCATAATCCTTTTTACAAGGCGTTGAAGGCGAAGAGCTTTACGGCTAATGATATCATGCTGCATTTTTTCCTGTTGGATATTTTGCAGCCTGGTGAAAAATTTACTCTGCGTCAGCTTATGGAAAGGCTGGATGCAGCGTATTTATCTTGTTTTGACGAACCGGCGGCGTTGGATATTTCCACTGTGCGCAAGAAATTGGCAGAATATGCAGAGCTTGGTTTAATAGAAAATGAAAAATGCGGGCGGGAATTATATTATGAACGCAGCAGGGATGAAGTTGATTTGGAGGCCTGGCGTGAGGCCGTGAGCTTTTTTGCCGAAACGAATCAGATTGGTGTTGTGGGCAGCTTTATAGAGGATAAGTTTTCTGCAGGCAGCAGCGTATTTTCCTATAAACGTCATTATCTGCTGCATGCCTTGGAGAGTGATGTACTGCTTGATTTGCTGGCGGCGATGGAGCGCAGGCAGTGCGTGCGTATTGAAAGTTGTTCTTCCAGAGGCAAGAACATTTCTTTACGCGTGCTGCCGCTGAAGATTTATGTAAGTACGCAAAGCGGCAGGCGTTATGTGATGTGCTGGTTCTTTAAGGCGCATAGGATTATTTTCTGCCGTCTGGATAATCTTGAGCGTGTTCTGGAAGCGAAGCCTGTGCGCGATTACGACAAGTTTTGCGTTATGGCTGAGCAGATGGAGCAGCATCTTTGGGGTGTATCTATGAACAGAGTGCTTGCTGCCGATGCTTTGGAGCATGTAGAGCTTTTAGTGCGCATCAGCAGTGACGAGCCGTATATTCTGCAATGTCTGGAGCGGGAAAAGCGCTGCGGACGAGTGGAAAAAATAGATGCCGAGCATTATCGCTTTATTGCCGATGTGCATGATGCAGGCGAAATGCTGCCCTGGCTGCGTACCTTTATCGGCCGTATTGAGAGCTTTTCGTGCAGCAATAAGGCTGTGGCCGAAAAGTTTCGGCAGGATTTGGCTGAGGTGTACGCTATGTATGGCATGAAGAAAGCAGGTGAAGCATAAATGAGCACAGTGTTCAGCGAGGTTTACGGAACCTATTATAATGTTGTGGCGAAGGTGCTGACGCAGGCGCTTGACGGCAGGCTGTCTGCAGCAGGCATGCAGCAGCTTGTCCGTGAGGGTGCTTATGGTGACAGTGTGCTGCAGCTTTTGCCTGCGCTTACTGACGGTACGTGGAGACTGCTGACGCTGGAGCTTAGGACACCGCTGAAAAATAAGCCGACGATGCCGTTGACAGCTCTGCAGAAAAGATGGCTGAAAACCTTGCTCCTTGATGAAAAAATCAGCTTATTCTTTTCTGATGAGGAGATTGCGAAGCAGCAGGATGCTTTGCAGTCTGTAGAGCCTTTGTACAGGCCGGAGCAGTTTGTCTTTTTCGACCGCTTTGTGGATGGCGATGCTTATACCAATCCTAAATATAGAGCAAACTTCCGGGAAATTCTTCATGCCGTGCGGGGAAAGCGGTATCTGAATGCTTCCTACAGGAGCAACAGGGGGACGATTATCGTTTGGACGGATTTGGTGCCTGTGTCTTTGGAATATTCGGCCAAGGACGATAAGTTCCGCCTGCAGGCGATAGCAGAGCGTAAGCTGGTGACACTGAATTTAGGCAGAATAATTTCCGTAGAAGCGGGCGAGGCGGTAGAACATGTAAAAAGCTTGAAGAAGGGAGAGCTTGCCAAGCAGACGCTGGTTTTGGAAATTGAGGATGAACGCAGTACGATGGTACGCGCGCTGATGCATTTTTCCGATTTGGCGAAGGAAACGGAAAAGCTGGATGAGTCGCACTATTTGCT
This sequence comes from uncultured Phascolarctobacterium sp., assembly GCA_934234275.1. Lineage (GTDB taxonomy): Bacteria > Bacillota > Negativicutes > Acidaminococcales > Acidaminococcaceae > Phascolarctobacterium_A. The sequence continues at coordinate 1,222 of CAKQHU010000051.1, read as the reverse complement.
GACAGTGCAATATGACAAGGGCGATGAAACCGAAATGATCTTCCGTGTACTGAGCTTCGGACCGACGGTCAAAGTGCGTGAGCCGGAGGACTTTAAGGAGCTTATCAGGAAAAAACTCAGAGAGCAAATGCAATGCAGAGCAGAATTTTAAGTGCGCATGTTTTTTTCCATGATTATAGCTTGCTGCTGTGTTAAGATTAACATAGCAACAAGCTATTTTTATAAAACAGAACAGATGATGGAGGGATAAGCATATGGAAAGATTTGTAAGCTATGAGAAAATGTCGAAAAAACAGCAAAAGATAGTCAACGCCTCCAAACGAGGCAACTGGGGAAATGTGAAGCCGATTACCAAGGTGAAGGCTTCGGCAAAAATTTATAATCGTAAAAAGAAGCAGAACTCCGGGGACTATGGCTATAGTTTCGGGAGTTCTGCTTTTTTATAAGGTGGGGAAATGCTATGAGCAAGAGCTTAAACGAATGGGGAAGATTTTTGGCGCTGGTGCTGCGGCATAAACCGCAAGCAGTCGGCATTGAGCTGGATGCGCATGGTTGGGCGCAGGTGGAGGCGCTGCTGGTTGCCTTTAACCGGATAGAAGTGTTTAATATGCTTATGCTGGAGCGGATTGTTTCCGAAGATGGCAAGCAGCGTTTCGCATTCAGCGAGGATAAGAAGAGAATAAGAGCGAATCAGGGGCATTCCGTGAATGTTGATGTGGAGCTGCAGGAGGCTGTGCCGCCGGAGCTTTTATATCACGGAACAGGCGTTAAATATGTTGCAAGCATCAACAGACAGGGAATTATCGCCAAGCAAAGGCTATATGTGCATTTATCGGCAAATGTCGAAACAGCGTATAATGTCGGCAAAAGACATGGAGAGCCGTTTATCTACGCAGTTCTGGCAGGCGAGATGGCGAGAGCAGGCTATAAGTTTTACCTTTCGGCTAACGGTGTGTGGCTGACGGAAAGCGTGCCTAAGAAGTTTTTACGGGAATGGAGAAATGATTGATATGAGAATATTATTATTGATGCGTGGTGTGCCGGGCTCCGGCAAGAGCACGTTTATAAAAGAGCAGGGGCTGGAGCCTTATACATTGAGCGCAGATGCGTTGCGCCTGTTATATGCTTCGCCGATGCTGGATAATGCAGGCAGATGGTGCATCAGCCCGCATTTTGACAAGCAGATGTGGCCGTTTTTGCTGCAGACACTGGAGGAGCGCAT
>CAKQHU010000050.1 GCA_934234275.1 uncultured Phascolarctobacterium sp. | reverse complement strand
TTATCCATATATTCGATGCTTGTCGGGTCGATACCTGCTTTCACAAGCTGCGGCACAACACCGATTGCTGCCATCGGGTCATGGAAAATTGCCAGCATATCGATTTTATACGGAGGCAAGGGCTGCAGCTTCAGCGTTACCTGCGTAATAATACCCAATGTACCTTCGCTGCCGATAACAAGCTGCTCCATGCAGTAGCCTGTGCTGCACTTTTTGAGCGGCGAGCCCAGGTCGACAATATCGCCGTAGGGCGTAACAATCTGCACAGCGTAGACCTGATTACGCGTTACGCCGTAGCGCACAGCCTTGATGCCGCCGGCATTCGTCGCCAGGTTACCGCCGATTTGGCAGCTGTCGCTGCTCGACGGGTCACCTGCATACAGCAGATTCTCCGCCTTCGCCGCTGCCTGAATATCCAGCGTGCGCACACCGGCCTGTGCTACCATGTACAGCCCTTCCTTATTCAGCTCGATAATTTTGTTCAGGCGTTCCATCAGCAGCACTACGCCGCCCTTGTCGGCAATAGCGCCGTCAACGATGCCTGTACCGCCGCCGCGCACGGTCAGCGGAATGAGATACTTGTTACACAGCTTCACTACGCCGGCAATTTCCTCGGCATCGGCGGGAATTACCACTACATCCGGCAGGTGGAAGCAGCGCTCGTCCGCTTCCTCGTCCGTCTTATAGCGGTCGAGCGTATCAGCATCGGTTTTGACATATTTTTCGCCCAACAGCGTTTTTAATTCATCAATAAATTCAGGAGTTACAGAATTATAATTGCTCATAATACACTACCTTTTCTAAAGGCTGACGATAAAGTATCAGAGGCGAGGAAGGTCGACGACGACGTACTTCCACATACTCCCAGATACCATCACGACGCAGATGGTGCTTTATATGCGCCGGAATTTTATTTTCTCAATAACACACTACTTTTTCTAATTTTTATAAAGAGTGCAAAGAAAGTATCAGATGCGAGGGAGGGCGACGACGGCGTACTTACACGTACTCCTAGGAGCCATCCCGACGCAGATGGTGCTTTATATGCGCTCTTACTTATGCGTTGAACACTTTGCCGGGGTTAAGGATAAGATTCGGATCCCAAGCCAGTTTAATCCTGCGCATCAGCTCCAGCTCACCGGCAGGCGTAAACTCTTCCATATAAGCCAGCTTCTTGGCACCGATACCGTGCTCACCGGCTAAGCGGCCGCCCTGAGCGTAAGCATAGGCATAAACTTCTTCATGGAAGTCATGCACGATTTTTTCCCAGGTTGCATCATCCAAATCGCATTTGCAGAGAACGATATGCAGATTGCCGTCACCGATATGCGCATTGATTTTTACCGGAATCGGGAAGGGATACTTGCTGCCGATATGCATAATCTCTTTAATAGTCGGCGCAATGCGGTCCACAGGCACAACAACATCGTCAGTCAGAGAAACCTTACTTACAAGGCTGATAGATTCCTGGCAGTTGCGGCGCATTGCCCAGATACGGTCATCCGCTTCCAGAACTTCAACGGCACCTGCTGCCTCACACAGCTCATCAAGCTGCTCCATCTTCATGTCCAGCTCATCCTCACTGAAGGTTTCTACCGTAATAATAACATAGATACCGTCCTCATAGTGCGGTGCGCCTTTAAATTCAATATAGTCGGCGCAGGCACGCACATAGGAATTATCCATATATTCCATGCTCGTCGGATTCAGACCGGCCTGCATAATCTTCGGCACTACGTCAAGAGCTTTGAACGGGTCATCAAAAACGGCCAGCAGGTCAAAGCGGTACGGAGGCATCGGCTGCAGCTTCAAAGTCACCTTGGTGATAATACCCAAAGTACCTTCGCTGCCCATTACCAGCTGCTCCATGCAATAGCCTGTGCTGCATTTTTTCAGACGGCTGCCAACCTCCACAATTTCGCCGGTCGGTGTAACCATCTCCAGGCTGTAAACCTGATTACGGGTAACGCCATAGCGGACAGCCTTGCTGCCGCCAGCATTAGTTGCCAGATTGCCACCGATCAGGCAGCTTTCGGCGCTGCAGGGGTCACCTGCGTAAAGATAGCCTGCTTCATTAGCCATCTTCTGAATATCAACGGTACGCACACCGGCTTCGGCGACAACATACATCGCTTCGGTATTCATCTCAATAATTTTATTTAAGCGCTCCATGAGCAGTACAATACCGCCGCAGACAGCAATCGCGCCATCGGCAAGGCTGGTACCGCCGCTGCGGACAGTCAGCGGCACATTGTACTTGTTGCACAGCTTCACAACAGCGGCAATCTCTTCGGCATTGGCAGGACGCACAACAGCCTCAGGCACACGGAAACGGCGCGGATCATATTCCTCGTCGGTTTTATATTGCTCCAGCTTTTCAGGCTCGGTAAAAACATTGGCGTCACCGACTACGGCGCGCACATCCGCTAAAAACGGTTCTGATACGGAATTATACTCTTTCATCATATTCCCTCATTTCTAAATTACATATAGACATCTGTGCGAAAGACAGCAGATGTCACTTATCTAGTTTTATATTATAGTACAAATCGCGCTGTTTGTCTGTAAATTATGTATGAGAAATCAACACAAAAAGTTTTTCTTGCAGAGAAAATAGGTTGTGCTATATATTGTATACTTCCCCGCACCCATTGCCAAGCAATATAAAAAAGGTTAAGATATAGATAATGAAGCTGCCTTTGCTGCGCCTTAACGCAAGGGCAAAATAAAATTACAGCTATAGGAGAGGAGTCTTATGCAAGCTTTATTTGATGCAGTTAACGCTATCTGCGCCAAAATCCAGATTGTTTCCAACTGGTTCTGGGATTTCCCCTGCAATCTAGACTGGTACGGTTCTATCCCCATTCTGGGAAACTTCAGTCTGGCAATTATTTTATTAGTCGGTACAGGTATTTACTTTACCTTCCGTCTGCACTTTGTACAGGTACACAACTTTATCTTCGCTGTGAAGGTGCTGATGCAGCGCAACCATACGCGCAACGGTATTTCCTCACTCACAGCCTTTTTGCTTTCCACCGCTATGCGTGTCGGCCCCGGCAATATCTTGGGTGTAACCGGCGCGATTTCCATCGGCGGCCCGGGCGCATTGTTCTGGATGTGGGTTTCCGCCTTCTTCGGCATGGCAACGTCCTTCGCCGAATCTACGCTTTCGCAGATTTTCAAGGAAAAGCGTGATAACGAATATGTCGGCGGCCTGCCCTTTTACGCACGCAAATTGTTGAACGATTCCGCCGCTGCCGGCGTTGCGCTCAGCATGCTGTACATCGTTTATGCGTTGCTGTGCTTCCCTGCGCAGGGCTTCAACACTATTTCCGCTGTGGGTGCCATCGCCAGCAAAATCTCCGGCGTGAACATTCCTACCAATTCTTCGCTCTACTGGATTTCCTTCGCGGTGCTTATCGTTATCACTGCTGTTATCAGCTTCGGCGGTATCAAAAAAGTAACGAAGGTTACCGACCGCATCGTTCCCGTTATGGCAGTCATTTATGTGCTCACCGTCATTGCCTTGACCGTCGGCAACCTGGACCGCATTCCGCTGTTCTTCAGCTCCGTTTTCACACAGGCCTTTGCGCCTGATGCTGTTTTCGGCGGTGCCTTCGGCCTGGCGCTCAGCCAAGGTATCAAGCGTGGCCTGATGTCCAACGAAGCAGGCCAGGGTACCATCACCATGCCGGCTGCGGCAGCAGAGGTTTCCCACCCCTGTGAGCAGGGCTGTGTGCAGGCTTTAGGCGTATTCCTTGATACCATCGTTATCTGCACCCTGACTGGCTTTGTCGTTATCATGGGCAGCATGTGGCTCACGGCAGATGCTCAGGCCTGGTTTGAGCTGGGCAAGCTGGATAAATTCCTCGCCTCCTGCGGTGCTCTGACCGGTGGCAATGACATGCTTTACAGCGTTGTTACGCTGCTCGTAAGCGTTTGCTTCGGTCTGTTTGCCTTCACCTGCCTCTTGGGCTTCATGTCCTTCACCGAAATGTGTGCTAACCGCATTTCCAGCAAGGCTTCCTTCATCAACGCCATCCGCGTGCTGTGCCTCATCGTTATTTCCTTCGGCGTTATCACCAACATCGCCGGTATGGATTTAGGCGCACTGTGGGAATTGAGCGACTTCGTCAACATCCTCATGGTATACTGCAACTTACCGCTGCAATATATCGGCTTTAAATACGTACTGCGTGCCTGGAAGCATTTCGAAAAGAATGACGGTACTCCGTTCACCTCCGAAATCGCCGGCCTGCAGCTGCCTGTTTGGGACGCTTTGGCTAAGGAGCACAAAAACGAATATCATCACTAAAAAATTAAGCGTGGCCGCTACTCGCAGCCACGCTGTTTTTATGCCTTATTCACCTTTAAGCATCCGCAGGAATTCTGCCTCATCAATAACCGTTACGCCTAATTGCTGTGCCTTTTCCAGCTTACTGCCGGCCTCCGCACCCGCAATGACGTAATCCGTCTTTTTGCTGACGCTGCCGCTTACCTTAGCGCCCACGTCCTGCGCCATCGTCTTTGCCTCGGCGCGTCCTAACGTAGGCATAGTGCCCGTAAAGACAAGCGTTTTGCCGAAAAAGGGATTGTCCTCCTGACTGGCAGGCGGTGTAAATGTCATCGTCAGGCCTGCTGCCGCCAGGCGCTCCACCAAGTCGATGTTCGCCGGTACGTTCAGCCAGGTAACGGCGCTTTCCGCAATCTTATCACCGATATCGCGAATCTGTGCCAGCTCTTCCGGCTGCGCCTGCTGCAGCTTTTCCATGCTGCCGAATTCCGTTGCCAGAATACGCGCTACCTTGGCGCCCACATGACGGATACCCAAAGCAAAGAGCAGCTTGTCCAGCTCGTTCTTCTTGCTCTCGGTCAAAGCCGCCAGCAGATTATCCGCCGACTTTTCGCCCATGCGCTCCAGCTTCAGCAAATCATCCTTGCGCAGGCTGTACAAATCCGCAGCATCACGTACCAGGCCCGCATCAAGCAATGCATTGATAACAGAAGGACCGCAGCCGTCGATATTCATCGCATCACGGCTAACAAAGTGAATCAAACCCTCGCGTCCGAGCGCCGGGCAATGCGGATTGGTACAGCGGATAGCTGCCTCCTCGCCCTGACGCTCTACACGCCAGCCGCATTCCGGGCAGACGCTGGGGATTTCCACCTCTTTTTCGTCGCCGGTGCGCTTTTCAGCAACTACGCGCAGTACCTCGGGAATAATTTCACCGGCCTTGTTGATAACAACCCTGTCACCGATGCGGATATCCTTGGCACGGATAAAGTCCTCGTTATGCAGTGTTGCACGGCTGATAACGCTGCCGCTTAATTTTACCGGTGTCAGCACTGCCGTCGGTGTCAGTACACCTGTGCGTCCTACACGCCAGTCGATATCCTCCAGCGTAGTTTCCGCCTGCTCCGGCGGATATTTATAGGCAGTCGCCCAGCGCGGATCCTTGCCTGTCGCGCCCAGAATACGCTGCTGGTAAACATCGTTGACCTTGATAACAGCGCCGTCGGTATCGTAGGACAGGCCTTGACGCAGCTCGTTGAAATCGCCGATATATTTAATCGCCTCGTCGATATTTTCGACAACCTTATAATTTTCGCTCACCTTAAAGCCATAGTGCGCCAGCAAAGCCAGCGATTCGCTGTGCTTGGGCTGCGCGCCCTCGCCTACCAGATAATAGGCAAAAAAGCTCAGGCTGCGGCTGGCCGTTACCTGCGGATTCAGCTGACGCAGACTGCCTGCCGCCGCATTACGCGGATTGGCAAACTCGCTCTCGCCGCGCTCCGCGCGCTGTTCGTTTAAACGCATAAAGGCCTGACGCGGCATATAGACCTCACCGCGCACATCCAAAAGCTCCGGCACTGCTTCACCCTCCGGCACCTTCAGTGTCAGCGGAATGCTGCGGATGGTGCGCACGTTGGCCGTAACATTTTCGCCCACTACACCGTCACCGCGGGTAGCAGCGCGCACCAGCTTACCGTTTTCGTAAATCAGACTGCAGGCCAGGCCGTCAATCTTCGGCTCCATAACGTATTCCACCTTGCTGCCTGCAGGCAGACCGCTGCGAACACGTTCATCAAAAGCACGCAGCTCCTCGGCGGAAAATACGTTGCCCAGGCTCAGCAGCGGCTCCAGGTGACGCACCTCGGTAAACTGCGAGGAAGCACGGCCGCCGACACGCTGCGTAGGTGAATCGGCCGGAATGCTGTCAGGATAACGCGCCTCCAGCTCACGCAGGCGCACCATCATGCGGTCATATTCGGCATCCGTAATTTCCGGCGCATCCAATACATAATATAAATATTCGTTATGACGGATTTCGCGGCGCAGCTTATCGGCCTCGGCCAAATCCGCTGCACGCTCATCAGCAAATAAATCCATTTCTGCCATTGCTTTATCCTCCAACATTTTTATCAGGAAAGCCGCTGCTTACAGCTTTTCCAGCTTAGCATACTTCGTCAGCAGGCTGCGGATACCGCCGCCGGCAAACGCAACCGTAACCTCCTGGCCGTCATCCGCAGCCTTAGCGGTAACAATCGTGCCTGCACCCCACTTTTTATGCATAACCTTATCGCCGACATGGAAGCTGCAGCCTGCCGCCGCACTGCTTTCCCTCGGGAAGAAGCTGGCCTTATGCTGCTCGAACCAGTTGGCGTTTTCCTTAGCAGTAGGCTTGTGTACCTGCGAGGTCATCGCCGGACGCTGCACTACCGGACGTTTGATTACATGCACCAGATTACGCGGCACCTCCTGCAGGAAGCGGGACGGTGTGTAATACTGCGTGCGGCCGTAGATAGTGCGTGTTCTGGCGTTGCTCAGGAACAGATGCTTTTCCGCACGTGTAATGCCTACATAGCACAGACGGCGCTCCTCTTCAATCTCGTTTTCGTTCATCAGGGTACGTGAATGCGGGAAGATTCCTTCCTCCATACCTACCAAAAAGACATTGGGGAATTCCAGGCCCTTAGCTGAATGCAGCGTCATCAGAGTAACTGCTTCCTCGCCCAGCTCCGCATCATCAATATCGGCAACCAGAGCTACATCAGCCAGGAAGTTTTCCAACGTAGGCTCTTCGCCGTTACGCTCGCATTTTACTGCGAATTCCTCGGTTACGCTCAGCATTTCCTTCAGGTTCTCCACACGGCTTTCGTCCTGCGGGTCCTTGCTGTTCTGCAGCTCCTCCAGATAACCGGTTTTCAGCAGCACATCATCCAGAAGCTGTTTTACCGGCACATCGGCAGCCTCGCCCATCAGCTCAAAGAGCAGACCGCTCAGCTCATCCAGCTTGTTGGCAAAACGGCTAGCAAGACCTGGGACATCCGCTGCATTGGTCACTACCTCGAACAGGGATTGTCCGCTGGCATTGGCATATTCCTGCAGACGTGCCAGTGTCGCATCACCGATGCCGCGGCGAGGAACGTTGATGATACGCAACAGGCTCAGGCTGTCATGCGGATTATAAAGCAAGCGCAGATAAGCCAGTGCATCCTTGATTTCCTTGCGCTCATAGAACTTCGTACCGCCGACCATCGTATAGGCGATACCGCTCTTAATCAGCATTTCCTCGAATACACGCGACTGCGCGTTAGTGCGGTACAGCACCGCCATATCGCCGAGCTTAGCGCCTTCATTCAGCTGCAGCTTCTGCATATTTTCAATCACATAGCGTGCTTCATCTCTTTCATCGTTCGCCTGATAGTAGACGATTTCCGACCCGTTGCCGTTGGCAGTCCACAAATTTTTCGGCTTACGTCCGCTGTTGTTGTCGATAACGGCATTGGCGGCATCCAGAATAACCTGCGTACTGCGGTAGTTCTGCTCCAGCTTCACCAGCTTGGCATCGGGATAATCCTTTTCGAAATCAAGGATATTCTGGATATCGGCACCGCGCCAGCCGTAAATGCTCTGGTCGGCATCGCCTACTACGCAGATATTTCTGTGGCCTGCGGCCAACAGCTTCGTCAGCAGGTACTGCGCATGGTTGGTGTCCTGATATTCGTCAACCATCAGGTAATCGAACTTGCGCTGGTATTTTTCTCTAACCGCAGGATTTTCCTGCAGCAGACGCAGCGCCAGCAGCAGTAAATCGTCAAAGTCTACGGCATTGTTGGCCTGCAGCTTTTTCTGATAAGCATCATAAATTTTTGCCACCTGCTGCTCATAGTAGCCGGTGGCCTCGCGAGCGTAGGCATCGGGCAGCAGCAAGGCATTTTTAGCGTTGCTGATATGGCTGATAATCGCCGGCAGCGGGAAACGCTTTTCATCGAGATTCATTTCCTTCAGCACCTGCTTAATCAGGTTTTTGCTGTCGCTAGTATCGTAAATAGCAAAATTATTGGCATAGCCGTTGAGATTTTCCAGCTCATAGCGCAAAAGACGGGCGCAGAAGGCATGGAAGGTAAACAGCCACACATCTCTGGCCGCAGCGCCTGCCA
>CAKQHU010000049.1 GCA_934234275.1 uncultured Phascolarctobacterium sp. | reverse complement strand
TTTGCGGAATGCGGCGGCTTCATGTATCTGCTGGAGCATTATCGCGACGGCGATAAGCTGTACAGCTGGGTTGGTGCTCTGAAAGGCGAATCAGCCATGACTAAAAAGCTGACGCGCTTCGGCTATGTGCACCTGACGGCGCAGCAGGATAATCTGCTGTGTCCTGCCGGCGGAACAATTAACGGACACGAGTTCCATTACTCCGACAGCACCAACAACGGTGCAAGCTTTATAGCTGCCAAGGCTTCCGGCCGCGGCAGCTGGGAATGCGCGAATACAACACCGACACTTTATGCCGGTTATCCGCACATCCACCTGTGGGGCAATCCTGAATTTGCCCGCAGCTTTATAAAACAATGTGCAGCGTATGCTGCTAAATAGCAGTCGACAGACTGCTGAAAAGGGGAGTTTGCTTAGATGATGACCTTAGGCGCAATTGTAGCAGGTTTTATTTTAGATTTGATTTTCGGTGACCCGCATTGGTTGCCGCATCCGATCTGCTTAATTGGCAATTTAATAGGATTTCTGGATAAAAAACTGCGGCGTATGCTTGCTCCCGGCGAGACAGCATTACTGCTCGGCGGTGCCTTGATGGTAATAATCGTTCTGGTTCTTACCTTTGCCGTGCCGTATGCTGTGCTGACGTTGGCGGAACAGGTTAACCCCTGGCTGCGTTTTGCTCTGGAAACCGTTATGTGCTACCAGATCTTTGCTACAAAATGTCTGCGTGACGAAAGCATGAAGGTATACACCGCCCTGAAGGATAACGATCTTGTGGATGCCAGACTGAAGCTTTCCTGGATCGTTGGGCGTGATACAAAAGAACTTGATGCTGCAGAGGTGACTAAGGGAGCAGTAGAAACCGTTGCGGAAAATACTGCCGACGGCATCATCGCTCCGATGTTCTATATGTTTATCGGCGGCGCTCCTCTGGCCTTTTTGTACAAAGGCATTAATACTATGGATTCCATGGTCGGTTATAAAAATGACACGTATCTTTATTTTGGACGCTGTGCTGCCAAGCTTGATGATTTGGCCAATCTGATTCCTGCGCGTATTACCGGTCTGGTAATGATTGTGGCATCTTATTTCCTTAATCTTGATGCCAAGAGAGCGTGGAAGACATTCTGGCGCGACCGCTATCATCATCTCAGTCCTAATTCCGCAATGACGGAATCAGTTACGGCCGGTGCCTTGAACATCCAGCTCGGCGGCGATCATTTTTATTTCGGTAAGCTTGTCCACAAGGATACCATCGGCGATGACATCCGCCCGGTGTGCCCTGAGGATATAGTTACCACCAACAATTTACTGTATATGACGGCTGTTCTCAGCCTATTGCTGTTTTCCTTGATTTTTTTGGTGAACAGTCTTATTTTGAAATGAAGCAGGTAGAAGATGATGTATAAATACGAACATGGTGGAGATATCTATACGGAAAAGCTGACCAAGGATGGTCGTCCCTTCGTAGATTATTCCGCCAATATCAATCCTCTAGGCCTGCCGCTTGGTATAAAGCAGGCCGTTCAACAGGCTTTAAAGCTTTGTATCAACTATCCTGATCCCTTCTGCCGCGAGCTGGCAGAGGTGACAGCAAGCTATCTGCAGCTGCCGCAGGAGTACATTTTCTTCGGTAACGGTGCGGCCGATGTGCTGTTCCGTCTGGCGCTGGCCTTGAAGCCCGGACGAGCACTTCTTTTGGCACCTACCTTTGCCGATTACGAAAAGGCTCTGCGCACGGTGGACTGCAAAATAAGCTATTATAATCTGCAGGAGGCGCGTGATTTTGCCGCTGACAATGATATTGTCGATGCGATTACGCCCGATACAGATCTGGTTGTTATCTGTAATCCCAATAATCCTACCGGCCAGCTGACGAGCCGTGAGCTGCTGGTGCAGATTCTCGACAAATGCCGTCTGGTAGGAGCCCATCTTTTGATAGATGAATGCTTTATGGATTTTGTCAGTGAGGAAAAGGCCTTCAGCATGCGTGATTTACTGGAATCCTATCCAGAGCTGGTTATCCTTAAGGCCTTCACCAAAACCTTTGCAATGCCGGGCATCCGCTTAGGCTATTGCCTCAGCGGCAGCAGTGAGCTGATCACAGCGCTGCATCAGAGCGGTCAGGATTGGAACGTTTCCATTCTGGCGCAGGAGGCAGGCAAGGTTGCTTTAAAGGAGCACGATTATCTGGCTAAATCCTTTAAGTTGATTGAGCAGGAGCGCAGCTATCTGCGTAACCGGCTTGCAGCTTTGGGTGCCAAGGTATACGGCTCTGAGGCCAACTATATTTTCTTTTATCTGCCGCAGCCGGAAAATCTTCCAGAGCTGCTGCATGAGCGTGGCTATCTGATACGTTCATGCGCCAACTACCACAACCTGCAGGCAGGCTATTACCGTATCGCGGTCAAAACGAGAGTGCAGAACCGCGGTCTAATTAAAGCACTTAAGGAAGCAATAAAAACATGCGCTCTTTATTAGTATTAATTGATGGCTTAGGCGATTCCCCGATTCCTGCATGGCAGGGACAGACTCCCTTTGAGCACGCAGTGCATCCTGCGATGGATGCGCTGGCTGCTTCCGGGACACTTGGGAGCCTCAGCATATGTGAAAATGACATCATTCCCGAAAGCTGCAGCTGTATTCTGAGGCTTCTGGGTGTAGATAAAAAGGATATACCGCACAACCGTGCTTATCTGGAGCTGTTGGCGCACAACCGTGATATTTCCGAATATGAAATGGTGCTGCGCTGCAATCTGGCTGCTGTTGATGCATCCGGCCGTCTTGCTGCCTTTAATGGGCAGGGGCTTACGCCGCTTGAGATGCAGCAGGCTGCCAAACAGTGTGACGGTATCCTTAAAGATATAGAGTTTATTCATTTATCCGAATACCGTAATCTTTTAGTGATGAACAGGGAAGCAAGCGTGCTGGACTGCACAGTACAGCCGCCGCACGAAAGTGTAGGCGAGGATGTAAACGAACTGCTGCAGGAGCTGCGCGGGCAATCTCTGTCCATCAGCTATTTTTTGCAGGAGTCGGCAAAACGGCTACAGCCCTTTGCTCGCGACGGCCTGCAGTACATCCTCTATCCCTGGGGCCCTTCAGCCCGTCAGGGACTGCCTTCCTTCAGCGGTCTGCACGGACTGCGCGGTGGGGCGGTGTGCAAGGCGGAGATTGTCATCGGCATCGCCAAAGCCTTGGGCATGGATGTAATAACACCGCCGAATGCAACCGGCGATGTGGACACTGATATTATGGCGAAGGCAGAAGCAACGCTTGCTATGCTGCAGCAGGATGATTTCGTTATTGCGCATTTCAACGGCAGTGACGAGGCTGCCCACCGCTATGATTATCAGGGTAAGGCTGATTTTATCAGCAGGATAGATACCCAGTTTTTACAGACCATAGAAGCAAAGTATCATGAACCACTGAAGCTCGTCATCTGCGGCGACCACGTTACCAGCTCGGTAACAGGTAAGCACGGTGACGGCTGCACGCCTGTGATTGCAGGCTATCTTAATACCACAGGTCACAGTATCCGGCTGCAAAGCTACCGTGACATACTGGACTTTTTGATGAAAGAGAGTGATTAAAGTGGCAAAAGCACTTATGATAGTAGGTACCATGTCAAATGCAGGCAAGAGCCTGGTAACAGCAGGTTTATGCCGTGTATTCAATCAGGACGGCTACAAGGTAGCACCGTTCAAATCCCAGAACATGGCGCTGAATTCCTTTATCACCGCCGAGGGTGCGGAAATGGGACGTGCGCAGGTTGTGCAGGCTGAAGCAGCCAATATCGAACCCAGCGTACTGATGAACCCTATTCTGCTGAAGCCTACCAGCGACAGCGGTTCCCAGGTTATTGTCAACGGCGAAGCAATCGGTACCATGAAGGCCGGCGAATATTATGCAATGAAGCATACTCTGCGTCCGGAGGTACAGAAGGCGTTTGATACGCTGGCTGCCAAATTCGATATTGTCTGCATCGAGGGTGCAGGCAGCCCGGCGGAAATCAACATCAAAAAGGACGATTTTGTCAACATGGGCATGGCTAAAATGGCCAAGGCTCCTGTGCTGCTTGTAGCAGATATTGACCGTGGCGGCGTATTCGCTTCCATCTACGGCACGCTGATGCTGCTGGAGGACGATGAAAGAGCCATGGTCAAGGGTGTTATCATCAACAAGTTCCGCGGTGATGTAGAGATCCTGCGCCCCGGCCTGAAGATGATCGAAGAAAAAACAGGCGTGCCTATCGTAGGCGTGCTGCCGATGCTGAAGGTTGATATCGAGGACGAGGACAGCCTCTCCGAGCGTATCAGCGGCCGCAGCGAGGTTAAGCTGATTGATATTGCGGTTGTACGCATTCCGCGCATGTCCAACTATACAGACTTCAACGTATTCGAGCTGATTCCCGGCGTATCTCTGCGTTATGTAACCAGCGTACGCGAATTGGGACAGCCGGATATGATTATTATCCCCGGTACCAAAAATACCACCGGCGACCTGAAATGGCTGCGCCAGAGCGGTATGGAGGCTGCTATTTTGAAGCATGCCAACAGCGGTACCGTAGTGTTCGGTGTCTGTGGTGGTTACCAGATGCTGGGCAAGCAGATTTCCGACCCATACGGCGAAGAGGACGGCACAGGCAAGGCCAACGTTACTCCCGGCATGGGCCTGCTGGACATCGAAACAACCTTTATCGAAAAGAAACGTACCATCCAGATGGCCGGCAAATTCGGCAAGGTACAGGGCATCTTCTCCGCACTGAGCGGTCTGCCTCTCTATGGCTATGAAATTCACTCCGGTGTAACCGAATTCCCGGAGGAAAAAGCACTGACCTCTATCAGCCCGATTCACGAGGATGGTGAAATTATGGCCGAGGGCTCTCAGAACACCGAGGGCAAGCTCAATGTTTACGGTACCTATGTACACGGCGTCTTTGACGGCGACGGCATTGCTGTGAAGATAGTAGAAGTGCTGCTGGCCAAGAAGGGCAAAAAGATGGAGGACATCCAGACCATCAACTTTGCGGAATACAAGCGTCAGCAATATGATATTCTTGCCGACAGCATTCGCGAAAACCTGGATATGAAGGAAATTTACAAGATTTTGGAAGCAGGTGTCTAAATGAAAGACGGTGGACTGATTCATATTTACTGTGGCGATGGCAAGGGAAAAACTACCGCTGCTATGGGCCTTTCGATTCGTTGCGCAGGCCATGGCAACCATGTGCTGATAGTACAGTTCCTCAAAAGCAGACCGACAGGCGAGCTTGCGAGCCTGGCACTGCTGCCGAATATTGAGGTAATGCGCGGTAAAGAAACCAAAAAATTCACCTTCCAGATGAACGATGAGGAAAAAGCTGAGGTTAAGCGCGAGCATATGGTGCTTTTCGATAAGGTTAAGCAAAAATGCGCCAACGAGCATATCGACCTGCTGATTTTCGACGAAATCATCGGTGCCTGCAATACCGGCGTTTTTGACCAGGCTGCTTTAGTAGAATTCCTGAAGAACAAGCCTAAGGAGCTGGAGGTTGTTATGACAGGCCGTAATCCGGCGCCTGAGCTGGTGGAGCTGGCTGATTATGTATCTGAGGTCTGCATGCGCAAGCACCCCTTCAAAAGAGGTATTCCGGCGCGTGTAGGCATTGAAAAATAAGGCTTCGGCCTTGCAGCATATGTTAAGAAAGGTAGTGTAAAATAATGCATTTACAAAATGTTTTACCCGCTGACATTGAAAAACGTAGTATGGAAATTATCGGCGAGGAGCTGGGCCAAATTCGTATCGACCCCGAGAAGATTGATATCGTTAAGCGTGTTATCCATACCTCCGCAGATTTTGATTATGCCCGCAATATGCTGTTCTCCGACGGCGTAGTAGAGAAGGCGCTGGCTGCACTGCAAAAGGGTGCTACCATTGTTACCGATACCAACATGGCTTGCACCGGCATCAACAAAATGGGCCTGGGCAAGCTGGGAGCAAAGGCTGTCTGCTTCATGGCAGATCCTGATGTTGCGGCACGCGCTAAGGAAGCAGGCTCCACCAGAGCCGCTGCCTGCATGGAAAAGGCCTGCACTATCGAAGGTCCGGTAATCATTGCCGTAGGCAATGCACCGACTGCGCTGGTTCGTCTGGACGAGCTGGTTAAGGAAGGCAAAATTAAACCGGAGCTGGTTATCGGCGTTCCTGTTGGCTTTGTAAACGTTGTGGAATCCAAGGAAATTATCATGAAGACCGGTATTCCTTATATTGTTGCCCGCGGCCGCAAGGGTGGCAGCAACGTTGCCGCAGCAATCTGCAATGCGCTTATCTATAAGCTGACACGTAAATAATTGTAAGTAATTAGGAATGATTGTAGCTGAAATCGTAGCTAAAGATACAATTTCAGAGTCAAATTTTGACAAAATAGTAAAATCATTTTCAATTACTTGACAAATCAGTTTATATGTTATAGGATAAACTCTGTAACGTATGACTGCTGATTCAATGATGAAACAGTGCTTTTTTAGCACTGTTTTTTTCAAGCGTTGCAAAGCTGTTAGAAAATTAGAAAGAATAGCAATATTAGCTTGATTCTTACGGTTTTGTGTGATAAAATAAAATGAAGGTATTTTTAGAATATGGACACTACAGTTAATAACTATCCGGAAAGGTTTTTAACTTATCTGGAGGTTGAAAAAAATTGTTCTCAGCATACGATTGAAAGCTATCGAAAGGATTTGGCTGCCTTTGCGGAGTTTATGCTGCGCAGAAACAAGCAGAATTTTTTCTGGCAGCAGACAGGTCCTTTGGATGTGCGTGGCTATCTCGCAGAGCTTAACGAAAAGCAGTATGCTCGCAGGACGATTGCCCGCAGGATATCTGCACTGCGTTCCTTTTTTAAATACCTTGTGCGTGAAGCGGTTATTGAATATAGTCCGCTGACAAAGGTGCGCACGCCAAAGCTGGAAAAAAAGCTGCCGGCTTTTTTGGACGAAATTGAAATCAACGAACTGTTGGCGATGCCCGATAAAAGTAAGGTATTGGGTGTTCGCGACCAAGCGGTGCTGGAGATGCTGTATGCTACCGGTTGCCGTGTATCCGAGCTGGTAGGGCTTACTCTGGAAAGGGTAGACCTGAGCAACCGGTTCGTGCTTCTGCTCGGCAAGGGTAATAAGGAACGGGTTGTGCCGGTAGGCCACACCTGCTGTGCTGCGTTAAGCACATATTACCGTGTACGACAGCAACTGATGCTTCAATATCAGCAGGAGCATGACTTCATTTTCGTCAATAACCGTGGTGGTAGGCTCACGGACCGCAGCGTAAGGCGTATTTTAGAGAAATATATAAACATGCTGGCTATCCATAAAAATGTCAGTCCGCATACTATACGCCATTCCTTCGCAACGCATCTTTTAGAGCATGGTGCCGATTTGCGTTCGGTACAGGAGCTTTTAGGACATGCGAATTTATCAACAACGCAGATTTACACGCACGTTTCAAATGAACATGTGACGAATGTTTACAAGAAGAATCATCCAAGAGCATAATTTTTTTTAGGAGGGCAAAATCATGAAATTGTTGGAAAAGACCAGAAAGATTAACAAGCTTTTACAAAAAGGAGATAAGGTTGAGTTTAACGCTATTGCAAAGTTGTTGCGTGACGTTATTGAAGCAAACACCTATATTGTCGGCCGTAAAGGCGGCGTAAAGGGTTATGCGCTGATTCACGAGTTTGAATGCGATATTATGCGTGAGCAGGTTCTTGACGATATGCGTTTCCCTGAGGATTATCTGGGCTTTATTATGAGCGTTAAGGAAACGCTGGCCAACATTCCTCATCAGAATCAAAACTGCTCCTTTGTTGCTGATACAAAATGCATTTTTAACGGTAAGATGACTACTGTTGTACCTATTTACGGCAATGGTGAACGCCTTGGTACCCTGATTGTTGCTAAATATGATGCGGAATTCGATGATGACGATTTGCTGTTGGCTGAATATGCCGCTACTGTTTTGGGCGTTGAAATTCTGCATGACCGCGAAGCAGTTGTTTCCGAAGAAATCCGTAAGAAGGCTACCGTACAGGTTGCTTTCTCCACCCTGTCCTATTCTGAGCTGGAAGCTATTGTAAACATCATGGGCGAGCTGAATGGCAACGAAGGTCTGCTGGTTGCTTCGAAGATTGCTGACCGCGTAGGTATTACACGTTCCGTTATTGTTAACGCACTGCGTAAATTTGAAAGCGCCGGCCTGATTGAAACAAAATCTCTGGGCATGAAGGGCACCTATATCCGCGTACTGAATCCGATGCTGTTTGAAGAACTGAAGAAGAGATCCTAAGTTTTTTGATAAATTATATATATAATGAAGCCAGTCTGTTGTAACTGTAGTTGCGGCAGACTGGCTTTTCTTATGGAAGTTAAAGCTCCCCAATACGTTAAATCGTATCGGGGAGCTGTTTTTTTAGTGTGCAAGCTTTTGGCCTACAACAAAGGCCAGCGAGTTATTGACGAACTGGTTCAGGCTGATGCCCTCTCGTTCTGATTCTTCGGCCAGCAGGCGGTGTAGTGTTTTGGGGACACGCACTACGAACCTGCCACTAAAGCGAGGCTTCATATTCGGCTCGTTGATGGGCATACCGCGGTCGAGCATATCTTCAATCCAGAGACCTTTTACCTCCAAGATATTTTTGTATGCTTCCTCAAAGGTTTCGCCATCACTCCAACAACCGGGGAGCAGGGGAAT
>CAKQHU010000048.1 GCA_934234275.1 uncultured Phascolarctobacterium sp. | reverse complement strand
AAGGACGTATCTGATACAGTTTATTTCATGGACGGCGGTTACCTGATTGAAAGCGGTACGCCGGATGAAGTATTCAACCATCCGAAAACGGAACGCGCGAAGAAGTTCCTTGCTTCTGTTTTGGTATAAGGATATACAGATGAAAATATTTATAATTAATCCTGACTTTGGGGTTACTCCTGAGCAGATGGCAGCACGCTGTCATCTGCTCAGTGCGCATGTAGGTCCGGATGTGGAGCTGCACATGGAGTGCCTTGTTGAAAATCATATCGAAATTGATTCTGCTCTTGATGCCGCGCTTGCCGCGCCTGAGATTATCAAAATGGCCGTGCGTGTGGAAAGCGAAGGCTATGATGCAGTAGTGCTGTACTGCTTTAGTGACCCCGCGGTGGATGCCTGCCGTGAGGTGGTAAGCATACCTGTAGTGGGCGGCGGTCAGGCGAGCTGTCTTTTGGCACCGCTGGTAGGCAGGCAGGCCGGACTTTTGCTGGCAGATACGACACGCTATGCGGAAAAACAGCTTTTTGTCGCTCAGTGCGGTGTAGATCCTGCGCGTATCGCTGCAATCGGCGGCATTGAAGCCCGCGGTGTCGATTTGTGGGCAGAGCGTGAGCATGTTCTGGACCTGCTCACGGAAGCCGGCAAAAATTTGCTGGCTGCGGGCAGAGTGCAGGTACTGCTTTTGGGCTGCTTATCCTTTTTAGGCTTGGCACACCCGCTCAGTGAGCGTCTGGGTGTTCCTGTGGTAGACCCGGCGGTGGCACCGGTGGCGCTGGCAGAATGCCTTGTGCGGCAGGGGCTTAAAACAAGCCGTAAGGCTTATCCCGCACCGCCTATGCGCAAACGTACATGGCATGGCGGCCAATTATAAACAGCTTGCTTTTCTATAGGAAATAGTGTAAGATAATATTAGTATCAAAATCTTAAGAAGAGAGGTTACTGTTTTAATGAAAAAGAGCTTATTGACTTTGATTATGGCTATGATTATGGCTTTGGCTTGCGCAACCAGCGCTTTTGCGGAAGATTTAGGTTATGTAAATGTTGAGCGCGTTTTCCGCAGCTATCCTGATATTCAGACTACTATGAGCGTTATCAATCTGGAGCGCCAAAAGGCTGAAAATGAATTCAACGAAAAGGCTCCGAACCTTGATGACAAGGGCAGACGTGAGTTGGGCGAAAAATTATCCGCTCAGGTAGATAAGAAGGAAGCTTCCCTGCTGAATCCTATCCGCGAAAAAATCCGCAAAACTATCGGGCAGGTAGCAAAAGCTCATGGCATTGCTAATGTAGTTGATGCAAGTGCTGTTGTATTCGGCGGCAAGGATCTGACTGAAGAAGTTATCGCTGCTGTTGCTCAAGGCAAATAAAGGCTAATGTTATCGAAGGCTGTCGCAGGCAAGCGACAGCCTTTTTTAATGAGTGTGTTATAATATAAGTAAATTTTAGGCGAGGTGAAGCTGATGGCGCACTGTCCCTTTGATTTTGTAACCGACGGGAAACAACATAATATCTGCCTTGTCGGCGGCGGCGGTAAAACGACGGTTATGTATGAGCTGGCAGCGGCATGGGCAGCCAGTGGGCGCAAGGTGCTGGTGCTGACGAGTACGCATATCCTGCAGCCTGCAGATGGCAGTTTTGCTGCGGACGCAGCAGCAGTACATAATTTGTGGCAGCAGGGGCGTTATGCCGTTATCGGTACGCCGGAGCCTGCTACAGGTAAACTGACGGCACCGCCGCAAGATTTATATGAAGCGCTGCAGCTGCAGGCTGACGTGATTTTGTGTGAGGCCGACGGTTCCAGACATCTGCCTTGCAAGGCACCGGCAGCGCATGAGCCTGTACTTTTGCCTGACAGTGATATTGTGCTGGCTGTTGCGGGTATGGATGCTTTAGGCTGTTCGTTGGCGCAGGCTTGCCAGCGCCCACAGCCGGCGGCAGAGCTTTTGGGCTGCAGCTTAGATTCTGTTATTGATGAACAAATGCTGGCTGCTTTGCTGCTGTCTGAGCAGGGAGCACGCAAAAATGTAGGCGCACGCGCTTATTATATTGTATTGAATAAATGTGATCTGATAACGACAGCGCAACAGGAAGAAATACGTCGGCTGTTAGTGAGTGCAGGCATGGACGAGCATAGAATATGGCTTCGTGAAAGGGGAGAATAACAAATGCTGAAGATTATTGTACGCGGTGGCGGTGACCTGGCAACAGGCGTTATCCATCGCTTGTGGGGTGCAGGCTTTAAGGTTTTAGTGCTGGAATGTGCTAAGCCTGCGGCAATTCGTCGACAGGTAGCGTTGTGTGAAGCGGTGTATCAGGGCAACGCTCAGGTAGAAGGACTGACTGCACGTCTGATAAATTCACTGGCGGAGGCAGATGCTGTCTGGGAGCATGATGAAGTACCGGTGCTGGTTGACGAAGCAGCGGACAGTGTGCGTGCTTTTGCGCCTGATATTGTTATTGATGCGATTATCGCTAAGCGTAATCTTGGTACAAGCAGTACGATGGCACAGCTGGTTATTGCCTTGGGCCCCGGCTTCAGCGTGGGAACAGATGCCGACGTGATTGTAGAAACGAAGCGCGGTCATAATCTGGGACGCATTATCCGCAGCGGCAGTGCTGCACCTAACAGCGGCGTGCCCGGTAATATCGCAGGCTATAGCAAGGAGCGTGTGCTGCACGCACCCTGCGCAGGCGTTCTGCACGTTGTCCGTGATATAGGCAGCATTGTGGAAAAGGGCGAAACTATTGCAATTATTGCCGATGGCGCTAATCAGGTGCCAGTAACGGCAACACTGTCCGGTCTGATTCGCGGCATGATTCGCGATGGCTTTGCTGTTACCAAGGGCTTTAAAATTGCCGATATCGACCCGCGGAAGGAGGAGCTGGCTAACTGCTTTACGATTTCGGATAAGGCGCGCTGCATTGCCGGCAGCGTCTTGGAATTAGTCTGCCGTTATGCACAGGAGAAACCAAAATGAAGGGTTTAATGAAAAAAATACGGGCGCAGGCTTTGGATTCGCAGCCTTGCTATCTTGTTGCATTGATTGAAAGTGAAGGCTCTACCCCGCGTACCAGCGGCGCCTATATGCTGGTCGGAGCAAAGGGTTTGCTTTACGGAACCATCGGTGGCGGCGGTATGGAATACGCGGCGCAGCAGCTGGCGCAGCAGCGTCTGCAGAATGGTGGCGGTAGCTTTGTAAAAACGTTTGACCTTTCTCTGGCAGCAGGCATGGCCTGCGGCGGTAGCTGCCAGGTACAGTTCTGCTACCTGCCTGTGGGGGAAGAAACAGGGAATTTAGCGGAGGAAGCTCTTAGTGCAATGAAGCAGCGTGCTCCCTGGTGGTTTTTACTGCCCTTGGGTGAAAGCAGCGCTTTGCCGCAAATAAAAAAGGACCTGCAGCTTGCAGGTCGCAGAGGTGTAGTCGATATAGACGGCTGCGCTTATTATGCGGAGCAGTATGATTATGACGGTGCGGTTTATGTTTTCGGCGCCGGTCATGTTGCGCGTGAGCTAGTGCCGCTTTTATGCCATCTCGGTTTTAAATGCATCGTGTTGGATGACAGAGCGGAGTTTGCGGATGCGGCAGCCTTTCCTCAGGCGGAGCGTGTGCAGCAGGTTGATTTTACTAAGCTGCAGGAGGTCTGCAGCCTTACGGCAAAGGATTATACAGTGGTAATGACGCGCGGTCACGTGCATGACGCTAATGTGGAGCGCTATCTGTTGACTACGCCTGTTGGTTATATCGGCATTATGGGCAGCAAAAATAAAGCTGCTATGGCCAGAGCAGCTTTGCTGGCGGATGGCTACAGCGAGCAGCAGCTTGCGCGTGTTATCACGCCTATTGGCATTGACATAGGAAGTGAGACGCCGGCGGAGATTGCGGTGAGTATAGCAGCACAGTTAATCCAAACTAGGGCAGAACGCATATAAGGCATCATATACTTTCATCAGGAGGACCTCGACGTAGCAGTAGTACGCCGTCGGCCCTCTCTCTTCGTCTCTGATACCTTCTCTGCGTTCTGCTGATTATAAAGTATAAGGCATTATATACTTTCATCAGTAGGCCCTCGACGTACTGGGAAGTACGCCGTCGGCCCTCCTTCTTCGTCTCCGGTACTTTCTCCGCGTTCTGTTGAAAGGTAATGCACCACATACTTTATCTATATAAAAATGAGCACCTCAACGTAGCAAAAGTACGTCGTCGGTGCTCTTTTTTATATCGTTATCTTAAATTGCGAACGAAAAACGCTATCTGATAAAATTTATACGGATTTTCTCTGTAATTTTCTTTACAATAAGACGTGATATGCGATAAAATATATGCATGAAAAAATGAAGGGGTGCTTATATGTCTAAGTTTGTTAAACTTTCCGAGGAAGCCTATAAGTTTGATGGTAAGCTGTCTTTGAGCTCGGCTATTCCTTTAGGTCTGCAGCATGTTTTGGCAATGTTTGTCGGCAATCTGACACCGGTGCTGATTATCGGTGGTGCCTGCGGTATTGTCGGCGGTGCCGGTTTTGAACAGCTGCAGGTTGTTTTGATTCAGAATGCAATGATTGTTGCAGGTCTGGTAACTTTATTGCAGTTATATTCCGTTGGTCCCTGCGGCGGCAAGGTGCCTATTATCATGGGTACAAGCTCCGGCTTTATCGGCGTATTCGCCGGTATCGTTGCAACCTTGGGCAGCGGTGTTGTCGCCTATGGCGCTATTATGGGTGCTTCGATTATCGGTGGTGTTTTTGAAGCAGTGCTTGGTCTTGTGCTCAAGCGGATTCGTCGTTTCTTCCCGCCTGTTGTCTGCGGCACTGTTGTACTGTCCATTGGTCTGTCACTTATTTCCGTTGGTATCAATTCCTTTGGCGGCGGCTTCAAGACGAAGGACTTCGGTTCTATCGAAAACCTGTTGTTGGGCTTGTTTGTGCTTTGTGTTATTCTTTTCTTTAAGCATGGCACTAAGGGCTTCTTGAGTTCTTCTTCCATTCTGCTTGGTATTATCGCCGGCTATATCGCAGCAATTTTCATGGGCTTTGTGTTGCCTACAACCGCAGTTACGCCTGACGGAGTGGAATATACCAAATCCTGGGTGTTGCATTGGGACAAGGTAGCGAATGCTTCCTGGTTCGCTGTACCTCAGTTTATGCCGGTTGATATCGTGTTTGATATGCGTGCTATTATGCCGGTGCTGATTATGTTTGTTGTTACTGCGGTAGAAACTGTCGGTGATATTTCCGCCGTTGTTGAAAGCGGTCTGAACCGTGAAGCTACCGATAAGGAATTGTCCGGCGGCGTTATTTGTGACGGCATTGGCTCTGCTATTGCTGCTGTCTTCGGCGTACTGCCCAATACTTCCTTCTCTCAGAATGTCGGCCTGGTTGCTATGACGAAGATTGTTAACCGTTTTGCTTTGGCAACCGGTGCGGTATTTTTGATTCTCTGCGGCCTGATTCCCAAGCTGGGTGCTTTGGTTTCCATTATGCCGCAATCCGTTCTGGGCGGCGCTGCTGTAATGATGTTCTCTTCGATTGTTGTCAGCGGTATTCAGCTGGTTACCAAGGAGAAGCTCAATCCGCGCAGCCTGACGATTATTTCCGTTGCTTTAGGCGTTGGCTATGGCATGGGCGCTACACCCGGCATCCTGGCACACTGCCCGGAGGCTATGCGCATGATGTTCGGTGAATCCGGTATCGTTCCGGCAGCCTTTGTAGCAATTCTGCTGAATATTATTCTGAATAGGGGCGAAGACGCTCAAGCTTAGTTTTATCCTGCTGGGTATCGATATCCAGCAGCTCGTTGATATCCTGAACCGGTACTTTTACTACCAGTTCAGGATATTTTTTTGTTAGTACGGAACCACCCTTGTCCTGCGGCAGCTGCTGCAGCTCGTCGGCAAATTTTGCAGGGAAGATAATGGGATTGCCGGGAGTTTCTTCGTAATACAGACGATGAATTTTTTGCGGTTGCGCTAAAAAGCTTTCGGCAAGGCGGATGAGTGTTGTCTGCTGTAAAAGCGGCTGGTCGGCAACGGCGAAAAGCAGGCCCTTGGCCTGAGGCAGATGCTGCTCTATATAAGCTGTGCCCAGGCGCACGGTGTCGCTCAGATAGGGCTTGTCGTGGAGCAGGCAGGGGATTTGCTGCTGCGCGCAGATTTCCGCAACCTCCGTATGGCGTGTGACAACGATACGCTTGGCGAAAAGTCCTTGGCTGATATCAAGGATGTGCTGCAGCATGGGCGCTCCGTCGATGGCTGTCAGCAGCTTGTTGGCGCCGAAGCGGCGGCCTACGCCGGACGCCAGGATGATGCAGGCTATGTTAGAATATTTTACGTTCATAGGTCTACCTCGCGGTTTTGATTGTGTATATCTTTATTATAAGGCTGAAAGGTGGCGCGAACAAGCGGGGGAGTACCTGTTAGCGGAAGAATATATTTTGTACGCAAAAACAAAAAACTCTGTAACCGAAGTTACAGAGTTTAGTTTCAAGTGGTGGCCCTGGCAGGATTCGAACCTGCGACCTTTTGATTCGTAGTCAAACGCTCTATCCAACTGAGCTACAGAGTCACATCAGCGTTGCTGTTGTTTCAAGCAACAATGATATTATAGCGAAAAGTACGCTTCTTGTCAACACTTTTTTGAAATTATTTTTTAGATTTTTTCCCGACAGCTTTTTCTTTGGCAACAGGCTGATGTTTTTCCAGCCAGCCGCAGTAAATGAAGAAGCCTAAGGCAACGAGAAAGAAGCCTAAGCTGGTGGCCTGTGCGGATTTCAGTCCGAACATCCAAGGTTCGGCGTAGTCACCACGCAGCATTTCCAAAAAGAAGCGGACTACGGAATAAAGCATGGCGTACATGCATAAGGCCTGACCGCGTGCGTGCTTGGTAGTGCGGAACAAAAGCAGCAGGGCAAAGATTACGATATCCAGCTGACCTTCCCAAACCTCCGCCGGCCACAGGGGGACAGGACCGTAGGTTTTGTAGGCCAGAGTACCTTCGGGATACAAAAGGCCGAAGCTGCCGCCGGTAGGTGTGCCGAAGGCGTCACCGTTGAGCAGGTTGGCCATGCGTCCGATGGACTGGCCGATAAGCAGAGAAGGCGAAACGATATCTGCCAGAGCTACCCAGTCGATGTCATGCAGCTTGCAGTAAACAATGCCGGCAGCAATGCCTGCCAGCATACCGCCCTGTACGGCCATACCGCCCTGCCAGACGAAGGGGATTTCCAGCAGATGATGGCTGTAGTAATCCCAGTCGAAGAAGAAAACGTCCCACAGCCTGCCGCCGATGAGACCTGCAAAGCCGCCGTAGATACCGATGTCTAAAATATGCTCGTGCCAACGTCCGTCCTGCTTAGCCAAAAAGTAGGCAGTGCCGGTAGCCAGAAAAATTGCTGTACAGAGCATCAGACCATACATGCGTATGGGAAAATCGCCGATAAAAAAGAGATATTGATGCATTATGGATAAAGCCTCCTAAAAAATCTAACTAATATTTTAACACATTCCGGCATTTTTATCAGCGAAAAAGTTGTGATTTCTTTATTCAGAAAGCTTATTGAATTTAACAGCGAAGGTAGTACGGCGTGACATGTTGCTTATGTCATTATCCACAGCGTCAATATTATGATATAATGAGGGAAGCGATATGAGCTTTAGTGAAGCAAAAAATAGCGAAAGAAGGTCTGCAAATTTATGAAGGCATTGACTTATATTGAACACGGTAAGTTTGCTCTGCAGGAAAAGGCCAAGCCGCAGCTTGTTTCTGCGCGTGATGCTCTCGTGCGTGTAACCTTGGGAAGCATCTGCACCAGTGATTTGCATATAAAACACGGTTCGGTACCGCGTGCTGTGCCGGGAATTACCGTGGGCCATGAAATGGTTGGTGTGGTAGAAGCGGTTGGCGCAGACGTAAAAACCGTGAAGCCCGGTGACCGCGTGACGGTAAACGTAGAAACGTTCTGTGGTGAATGTTTCTTCTGCAAGAAGGGGTTTGTCAACAACTGCAACGATCCTCATGGCGGCTGGGCACTTGGCTGCCGCATTGACGGCGGACAAGCAGAATTTGTGCGCGTGCCCTATGCTGACCAGGGGTTGAACAAAATTCCCGACAGCGTTACCGATGAACAGGCGCTTTTTGTAGGCGATATTCTTGCTACCGGCTTTTGGGCAACACGCATTTCGGAAATCACCGAGGAGGATACCGTGCTGATTATCGGTGCCGGTCCGACGGGTATCTGCACTCTGCTGTGCGTTATGCTGAAGCAGCCGAAGCGCATTATCATCTGCGAGAAGGATGTTGCCAGAGCGGAGTTTGTCAGCAAGCATTATCCCGATGTACTGCTTTGCGAGCCTGAGGAGTGCGAAGCCTTCGTTAAGGAGCATTCCGACCATGGCGGTGCGGACGTTGTGCTGGAGGTTGCCGGCGGTCGCGATACCTTCCAGCTCGCGTGGAAGTGTGCGCGTCCGAACGCTATCGTAACGGTTGTGGCGCTCTACGATGAAGCGCAGAGCCTGCCGTTGCCCGATATGTACGGCAAGAACCTTATTTTCAAAACTGGTGGCGTGGATGGCTGCGACTGTGCGGAGATTCTGCGCCTGATTGAAGAAGGCAAAATTGATACCACGCCGCTGATTACGCATCGCTTCAAACTGGCGGATATCGAGGAGGCTTACCGTATTTTCGAAAACAGATTAGACGGAGTTATTAAGATAGCGATTAGCGAGTGATATTTTGTAAAGCATGTTCTAAGAGGGACGATTTTATGATTAAGCATATAACAACAACACCGGCAAAGGCCTTAGAAAAATTAAAAGCAGGCAACGCCAGATATA
>CAKQHU010000047.1 GCA_934234275.1 uncultured Phascolarctobacterium sp. | reverse complement strand
AAGAAGCTGGCTGCTCAAATCGAGCAACGCATCATGATGGACGCTCTGACCGGCAAAGGCCGTCAAGAGGTTGAGGATCTGAACTGGTAAGAGGCAATTAAAGACTTTCAGCTCTTTGGCTAAGCGCATTGGCTTTATCTGGAAGCAGAAAAAGTAAATATGCAGTAAAGAGTTTTAGGACTCCTGTGTTGTAGTAATGCAATGCAGGGGTCTTATTTGCTTTTTTGGGAAAAAATTAAGGAGGTAATCATGTTTTCCGTTATTTTTGTTCTTGGATTGCTTTATCACACCTATACCGATCTGAAATCTATGCTGCTTTATGACAAGACAACATTAATTTTAGCGGCGGTTGGCTTAGTACGCGCGTGGTATGAGGGGCAGCTTTTTGATGCTGCTTACGGCGCTGTGGTTATGTTGGCAATAATGTTGGTGCTGTATTTTGCCAGTCGCGGAGGTATGGGTGAGGGGGACGTAAAGCTGGCACCGGCATTAGGAATCTGGCTTGGCTTAGAGCAGGGACTGCTATGCCTGCTGCTTGCTTTTGTCAGCGGTGGCATTGTGAGTGTGTTGCTGTTGCTGTGCAGGCGTGGGAAGCTGAAACAGGCGATTCCCTTCGGACCGTTTTTGTGCGCGGCGGCAGTTACTGCATATTTTTGGGGTAGAGAAATCATTACATGGTATTGGAGGATGTTCTTATGATGAAGTATGGTAAAAGTATTAGTGTTGAGGAGCTGTTTGAGCCTGTACTGTGCGCTTTGCGCTGCCGATGGCGCCGTAAACAGGCGCTTTTGCTGTTGTCACTGCAAACGGGGCAGGTGGCATATTGGCAGAATGGTGAGCATAGCTGGCAGGAGCAGCTGGATGAAGAGTGCCTGACAAATAAGCAAAGACTTGCCGATACTTTACGTGAAATGCTTTTAAAGCGTGAGGTAGAAGAAGGTGCGATGGTTTTACTGCTGCCTGCAGCAGCAATGATGTATTCTGAACAGATGGTGTTGCCTTCAATGCGGCGGCGTGAACTGCAGGCTGCCTTAAAATGGGAAGTACAGCAGAGTGTTCCTTGGCCTGAAGCGAGCTATACTTATAGCTTTGAAGCAACAGAATTTAGTGAAGCTGGAGAACAGCAATGTCGGGTAACTTTTACGGCTTTACAGGATACATCACGTGCTGAGCTGGAGCATCTGTGCAGCAGCCTGCTTTTAAAGCTGCAGGGCATTTTGTTAAGCGATATGACGCTTGATGAAGCTGCAGAGAAGTGGTTTACCGGTAAGCCGCTGCCGACTGTATATAGACAGAAGCAAAAGCAGTGGCAAGGCATAGCGGCTGCTTTTGGACGCTGGTTGTCTAAGGTCAGCGGCGCTGCCTTGGCTTTGGCACTGTTAGCTTATGGCGGGGCCTGGGGAGGCTGTTATCTGGCGCAACGCGATTTGCAGGAGGTGGAGCAGCGATTAGCGCAGTATGCGGAGTGGGAGCAGCGTATGCAGGAAAGCAAGGCTGTGGAACATAGATGTCAGCATTTGGAAAAGCTGTTAGCTGCAGCGTTTAAACCTTCGAAGGAGGCCGGTGGTGAGTTGGAACGCATTTGCCGCCAGATGATGCCCGGCTGTTGGCTGACACTGCTGGAATACAACGGCAGTAAAAAACCTTTAGTGCTGCAAGGACAGGCGGTGGATAATTTGGCCTTGGAAAGCTTTGTGGAACAGCTGCAAAAATGTGGAAATTACAGCAGAGTGGAGCTTCTGCAATCACAGCAGCAGGGTAACGTTCTTGTTTATAAACTGCAGCTGCAGATGAAGGAGGGCAAGTAATGAAAGCAGGAGAAAAAACAATTAATCTGCTTGCCTGCATAGCGCTGGTGTTGTCTGCAGGCTTTGGAGTAAAGGCATTAGAGCTTTGGAATGAACGACAACTGGCGGTAGAACAGACACAGAAGCTGCAGGGGCAACTGACACAGCAGATTCGTTTTGCTGATGAACACCATGATTATAATACATATAAAATCAAGTTATTGGGTAAGCAAAAGAAATTGGAGGAGCAGGCAGAACAGAATCTGCGCTTGAATAATAGGCTGCAGCGCCTGCAAAAGCAGGCACAAGCGCAAAGTATTCTGCTAAACAGCATGCAGATGGAGGGCAATCCTGTGCCTTTACAGCAGGGCTTGCAGCTGCAGACAGTGAAAATAAGTGCTGTCGGCAATTTTTATTCCTTGCTGCGCTGGCTGCGGCAGGCAGAACGCGACGGTTGCAAGGTTAAAGAGCTGCGCTTGCAAAGCGACATGCAGGCAAAAGAAGTGCTGAAAATGGATATCTCCCTAGAATTTTATACCGCAAACTAAATCTCTTAATTAGCCTACGCTAATTTTATCTTGACAAAACCACCATCTTATAAGATAATGTCATAGTAAAGTTAGACTAGGCTAATTTAATTATAAAGATAGCGCTAGCTAATATTGTAAAGGGAGTTGCGTATGAAAAAATATATCTTACTCGTATTTGTCGTAATCATAGCCCTGGCAGGCTACTTTCTTCTGGCAAGAGGCCAGCACAAGCTCGCAGCCAACGCTGCCATCAGCGTAACCGACAGCACCGGCGCCAAGGTACACATCCCCGAGGAGCCCAAAAGAATCATCTTTCTCAATGCCTCCAATCTGGAAATCTTCGCCTCCATCGGTGGCAAGGCCGTCGGCAGACCTACCAGCACTTCATATCCAGACGACATCAAGGAAAGCATTAAGGACATTCCCGAAGTAGGCATGATCCACGCGCCTAATCTGGAAAAAATCATGAGCCTGAAGCCTGATCTTGTTGTAGGCACCAACGTACCCTTCCACGTAATGCTGCGCAAGCCCTTGGAAATGGCCGGCGTGCCGCTTTACCTGAACATGATAAACTCCTATGAGGACGTGCTGAAAAGCATAGACGACTTCGGCCGCTTTGCCGGCAAGGAAAAGGAAGCCGCTGCCAAGCGTGCGCAGATTGAAAAGGAATATGCCGCGCTGACGCAGGACGTACAGAAGGGCAAGGGTCCGAAGGTGCTGATCATCTTCGGCTCGCCGGACAGCTTCAACATGTCCACCAAAAAGAGCTTCGGCGGTGACCTGGCGGAGCGTTTGGGCGCTGTGAACATTGCGGACAAGGCCGAGAACGTGAAGGACAGCAGCTACATTCCGCTGAGCATGGAATTCGTAGCCAAGGAAAACCCAGATGTCGTGATGCTGATTACCATGGGCGGCAGCAAGGAAATTCTGGAAAAGCTGCGCGCCAATATGCGTGACAACGCCATCTGGCATGACGTAAACGCCGTGAAGAATAACCGCGTCTACCAGCTGCCGCCGAGCCTGTTTACCGTTAACCCCGGCACGCACACTATCGACGCTATGAAGATTATGAAAGAATATATCTATGGAGAGGCCAAGTAATGAGTAATGATGCCAAAACAAAAGAAAAAATGCGTATAGCGGTCTTCTTCGGCCTGTGCCTCCTGCTCGTCGCAGGCATCTTCGTGAGCATCGGCAGCGGTACGGTGAGCCTTTCGATGGGCGAAACCTGGGCAGCGCTGACGGGTGAGGCCGATGCGGACACCGACCGCATTGTGAACCTCATCCGCCTGCCTCGCACGATTGTGACCGTGCTGGTGGGCGCCAATCTGGCGCTGGCAGGCTGCAACCTGCAGGGCGTGCTGCACAACCCGTTGGCAGACCCCGGCATTATCGGTGTGAGTGCCGGTGCGGGCCTGTTCGCCATGATCGTAATGCTGCTCTTTCCCGAGCAGTCCGCTATGGTGCCGCTGGCAGCCTTCGTCGGCGCCGTGCTTTCCACAGGCATCGTCTTTTTCCTGGCGTGGGAAAAGGGCATCAACCCCTTGCGCATGATTCTGGCGGGCGTGGCGGTTGCCACCTTCTTCGGTGGCGGTATGGCGGCGCTGAACGTGTTTTACAGTGACAGAATCCAGGGAACTGTGATGTGGATGGCCGGCGGCTTTCAGGGGCGCAGCTGGGGGCATGTGGAGATGCTTTTGCCTTATAGCGCGATTGGTATTATCGGCACGATTTTGTGTGCGCGTTCCCTAAATGCGTTGCAGTTGGGTGATGAGCTGGCCAAAAGCTTGGGCGTACGCGTCATGCGCATGCGCACAATTTTAATCTTTCTTTCCGCGCTGCTGGCGGCGGTTTCCGTAAGCGTGGCAGGCATGCTGGGCTTTGTGGGCCTCATCGTGCCGCACATCATGCGCCTGTTAATCGGCAGCGACCACGAATACCTGCTGCCCTGTGCGGCGATTGCCGGCGGTGCGGTGGTAACTCTGGCTGATACGGCGGCAAGAACGCTTTTCAGTCCGCTGGAAATCCCCGTGGGCATCTTCATGTCCTTCATCGGCGGTCCGTTCTTCTTGTATCTGCTGAAACGGAGGATGCGTTAAGCTATGAATATCCCGACATTACATACACAAAAAATCACCCTGCGCTACGGCGAGCACACGATAATCAGGGACCTGACGCTGGATATTTCCCGGCCGGAGATTGTGACGATTATCGGGCCGAACGGCAGCGGCAAATCAACGCTGCTGAAGGCGCTCTGCCGCCTGCTGGAGCCTGCGAGAGGTGCGGTTTATCTCGACAGCAAGGACATCAATAAAATGTCGACCGAGGAAGTGGCGCGCACGCTGGCGGTGATGGCGCAGAGTGCGAACGCTCCCGGCGGCACGACGGTGGAGGAGCTTGTGTGCTACGGACGCATGCCGTACCGCAAGTTCTTTGACGGCCTCAATCAGGAGGACCGCCTGGCGATTGAAGAGGCGCTGGAGTTTACGGAGCTGGGACCGCTGCGTACGCGCCTGGTGCATACCCTGAGCGGCGGTGAACGTCAACGCGCGTGGCTGGCCATGGCGCTGGCACAGAAGCCGAAGATTCTGCTGCTCGATGAGCCTACTACTTATCTGGACGTGCATCATCAGCTGGAGCTGATGGAGCTGGTTGTGCGATTGCATAACGAAATGGGGCTGACGGTTATCATGGTGCTGCACGATCTGAACCATGCGGCGCGCTACAGTGAGCGATTGATTGCGCTAAAAAAGGGCACGATTATGGCAGACGGACCTACGGACGAGGTGTTCACGCAGTCTGTGATTGAAGAGCTTTACGATGTGAAGGCCGTGATTATGCGTGTCGAGGCCAATGGGACACAGTACCCCGTGTGCTTTCCGTATAGTGTAGAGGAGCATGATTAAGATGAATAAATTCATGAAAACAATCGCTCTCAGCATGGCAATGCTGTGCCTAGGCGCAGGTGCCGCAGGTGCGGCGCAGTTCGGTGACGCAGGCAGCGGCAAGGATTTGAACGCTGCGCAGCTGGCGCAAAGGCTGCAAAAATATGACATAGTTTTCTTTGGTGAATTTCACGACCAAGGCGAAATTCATCAGGCTGAATCAGACCTGTTAAAGGCTATGCATAAGCTGCAGGGTGACAAACTCGCTTTATCTATAGAGATGTTTGAAGCAGATAACCAGCCAAGGTTGGACAGCTTTTTAGCCGGCAGCCTCAGCGAGGATGATTTTCTGGCTGCAAGCCGTCCGTGGCCCAATTACCGCACGGATTATGCGCCGCTGGTAAATTTTGCCAAGGAAAACAAAATGCCTGTTGTTGCTGCCAATGTACCCCGCTTTTTAGCTGCGCATGTAGCTAAAAATAATGGTACAACTGCCGGTATTGACGCGCAGTACGAAAAATGGCTGCCTCAGCATACTTACGCTCCGGAAGGCGCGTATAAAGAAAAATTTTATGCGCAGATGAACTCTCCGGAAGCGCCGATGAAAATGCCGCCAGCGCGTTTAGCAGCAGTCTATGCGGCACAATGCCTGAAGGATGACAAGATGGCCGAGAGTATTGCTGCGTTTGCCGACGCACATCCGGATATGCAGATTTTGCATATCAACGGCTGCTTCCATTCCGACGCGCATCTGGGTACAACACAGAAGCTGGAAGCCTTGCGTCCGAAATTAAAGGTGGCTGTTATCACACCCTTGGAGCGCAAGCAAAAGGGCGCACAGCCTGCCGGTGATTTTGTCGTATGGTTCGACAGAAAATAAATTCTTCCGATATTTTTTTACCCGTGGGTTAGCGAATGCTGACTTTATGGGTGTGAAATATACCATAAAATGAATAGAAAAAAGAGGTGCATTATGAGAAATTTAAACAAAAAGAAGATAGCCTTGCTCACTGCCTGCGTTGTCAGCGCAGTCGGTCATATGGCATTTGCTGCGGAAGCAGACAATTACGATGAATACAGCGGTGCGGATTATGTTGTGACCGCGACGAAAACGCAGCTGGAGAAAAAAGAGGTACCTACTGCCGTTCAAGTAGTTACTCAAGAAGAAATGAAGCAAATGGGTGCTTATAGTGTGCAAGATGCCTTAAAATATGCTACTGGTATTGAAGTACAAAGCTTTGGTATGACTGGTAATCAAGTCATGGTTCGTGGTATGGATACAATGCACAGCTTGATACTTGTCGATGGCAAGCGTATGGCTGATGAAGATACTCCTGCTACTCAGAATGTATATGTTTTGAATCGTATTAACATGGCTGATGTTGAGCGTATTGAAATTATTCGTGGTGCTGGTAGTGCTATCTATGGTTCTGAAGCTATGGGTGGTGTTATTAACATTATTACCAAGAAAGCTTCTAGTCCTAATGCTGTGGTCGGTTTTAGCACTGGCTCTAAAGAAACTAGCGAATACTTTAATTATGCTTCTGGGCGCCAGGGCAAAGTTGCTGTAAAGATTGATGGTCGTCGTACTAAAGTTCGTGAGCGTTTTAGCAGTCCCGGCAACAGCAACCAATTTGGTAACAAATTGTACTTTAATGCTGACGTAGATTATGCTTTTGATGAAAATCGTGGCTTAGATATTACTGCAGGTTACATGAAAGAAAAATTACAAACTGATGCAGCTTCTACTAGTGCAACTTATGGTTTATCTACCCAAAACCAATCCTACAATCAAGAACGCAAAGATTTTGGTTTAATGTATTATGGTAAAGATCAGAAGAACGATTATAGCTTCAGAACTTATTACAGCGAACTAAGCAAAAAGCAGACTGCTGTGAAGTCCTATAAGGATAAACCGTATTCTATGGCATTCGGTTCTTTTCTGAACACTGATGACGACCATAAATTCAAAAAATTAGTGGTTGAAGGCAAAAACACTTATTCTGCTGACGCAAACAATAAAGTTACTTATGGTGCTGAATATAAGCATGAAACATCTGACAGAACTTACCGCTCTTTGTTCTTGCCGGTAATGCCTTGGGGTGTTGGTGTTTCTGATCATTCTGTTGATACTTACGCAGCCTATGTGCAGGACGAGATTAAGGTTGGCGATAAGCTGTTAGTTATTCCCGCGCTGCGTTGGGATTATCATGAACAGTTTGGCAGTGAAGTTACTGCTAAACTTGGTTCTACTTATAGCTTGAATGCTAACAATAGAATTAAATTTAATGTTGGCACCGGTTATCGCGCACCGACTTTATACGAGCTGTATGCTAATATGCAAAAAGCAATGGGTGGTATGACGGTTAATGTTGTTGGTAATCCTGATTTACAGCCTGAAAAATCTTTTGATGTAGATCTTTCTTTTGAAGGCGAAAGTGGTAAAGCAAATTATAAAGTATCTCCGTTCTATAACAGAATCAAAGATATGATTAATAGTTCAGATACTAAATATTATGATGCAGACGGAAATCTGCTGAATAAGTATATTCCTGGCTTGGCTGCTCGTGCTGATAGCAGTTATGAAAATATTAATAAAGCTGAAATTTTTGGTACTGAAGTTGAATTTGGTTATAATTTTGATGGACATTGGAATTTAATGACTAACTATACTTATTTAAGTGCTAAAGACAAAGACACGGATGAGCGTTTATCCAGCAGAGCTAAACATTCTGGTGCTATTACATTAAGCTGGACTGATGCAGAAGAAAATCCGTTGACTGCAACTTTGGCGAATAAATGGTATGTTGATTATCGTTACTCTGGTGAAGATTACACATATAATACGGTTAATTTCATCGTTGATAAGGTAATTAATAAAAATTGCCGCGTTTACGCTGGTGTAGACAATATCTTTGATAAAGATTTTGGTGAAAACTTGTGGCTTGATGGTCGTATGTGGCGTGCTGGTGCTGAGTGGACCTTCTAATTTCTGCAAGCGCAGGTAAAGTTATACTCCTCAGTCAGCTACGCTGACAGCTCCTCTACAAGAGAAGCCTTGGCAAAAACTGAAGAGTTTTAATTAGTGTTTTGATTCCATAATATACAGCATACTGCTCCTTTCTGTACTTTGGGGAGCAGTATGCAACTCCTATAAAAGTACGACAGCATTTGTAGATTTGTGAGGAAAATATGCAGGCAATAACAGATTTGATAATGTACTTTCATAAGGGCGGACTGGTTATGTGGCCGTTGCTCGCCTGTTCTATAACTGTGATAGCAATCGCCATTGAGCGGTTTATATATTATAAGAGCGTGGACAGCGGCGCTGTCTTTGCCTCCCGCTATTGTGCCGCCGTGCGCAGCGGTGATTTTGCTGTGGCGACGGAGCTGGCGCGCAAGGGCAGCGGTCAGTGCGCGCAGATGCTTGCCGATGTAGCGGCTGTTGCCGGCGGTAAGGCCGAAAAGAGCGCCTTCCTCGAAAGCCGTGCCGGTATTTTTATGGCGACGCTGCGCGATAAGCTGGATTATCTGGGCATTATCGTAACGATGTCCCCGCTTTTGGGTCTGTTGGGCACTATCGTGGGCATGATCGGTGCCTTCAGCATTTTCAACGTAGAAGCGGGGGCGCCGATGGCGATTACCGGCGGCATCGGTGAAGCGCTGATTGCAACGGCGACAGGCTTGTGCGTAGCCATTCTTTCGCTGTGCGCGCATTCCTATTTCGCCCACCGTATGGACAATATGATTACGGATATGGAGCAGTGCTTCAGCGCGCTGCTGGAGGCTGAAACA
The DNA here is from genome assembly GCA_934234275.1 of uncultured Phascolarctobacterium sp. Lineage (GTDB taxonomy): Bacteria > Bacillota > Negativicutes > Acidaminococcales > Acidaminococcaceae > Phascolarctobacterium_A. The sequence goes on along the minus strand of CAKQHU010000047.1, from coordinate 26 downwards.
AGGAGAGCAAGATCATGAAGCTGCGA
>CAKQHU010000046.1 GCA_934234275.1 uncultured Phascolarctobacterium sp. | reverse complement strand
GTATAAGGCTTGCGCTCCATCGCCTTTATATCAATCATACGCATCGCAGGAATATTCTGCGGTACAAATAATCCTCCATCCGCTGCCAAGCCACGGGTTATCGCGTGTGCAGCGGAAAACAAATCAGTTTTCCCTCTTGTACTAACATATAACATAAATTCAACCTACTTTCTTCTATAGTTTTTGACATCATACTGCCGTCAGCGTTAATAATACGCCTTCAGGCCAGCACAGTCGTATTTCTTTCAAACACAATTGTGCAAATAGGTTATCAAGATTATAATAGCATATTTTATAGGAAGGAACAAGAGTTACTCTGCAAAAATCAGCGGTGCCACCGTTGCAGCCGTAGCACGCTGCAAATCGGCAGGCGCCGCAATAATCTGCATACCGCGCTGACCGGCGCTGATAGCGATCTCCGGCCAATTATTGCTTGTCTCGTCCATATATACAGGATAGTTCTTTTTCGCGCCCAATGGTGAACAACCGCCACGGATATAGCCTGTCAGCGGCAGTACCTCCTTCAGATGTACCAGCTCGGCACGCTTATTGCCACTGGCTCTGGCCAACGCCTTTAAATCAAGCTCGCCGTCACCGGGAATTACGGCAAACATAATGCCGTTCTTGTCACCGCGTACCACAAGTGTTTTGAATACCTGTGATGCAGGCATGCCAACCTCTGCGGCAACATGCACAGCATCCAGATGCTCCTCGTCCACCGGATATTCCATAATACGGTATTCTATCTTCAGCTCGTCCAGACGGCGGGCTGCATTAGTTTTTTTGTTATGTTTCATCAGGAAAAACCCCCTCTAAGCTAGAGAAATTACTTCATCTCTGTTATAATAGCACTATAGTAATGTAAAATGCAAATAAAATTGTGAGGACAATAAATTGAAGCTTAAAATTATCTGCGGACAGCTGGAAATAACTCCCGGCCGTCCTGATGTAAACTATAACAAAATCATTGACGCTATCAAAAAAGCGCGCAGCCTTGAAGCCGATATCCTGCTTCTGCCCGAAATGGCACTGCCGGGTTATCTTATCGGCGACATCTGGGAGCAGCAGACCTTTTTGGATGACTGCGCCTATTATGCCGAAAAAATCGTCGCTGCCACCAAAAACATCTGCGTTATCTTCGGCAGCGTTGCCACCGAACCCGGCAAGCTTAATGAGGACGGACGCGTGCGCAAATACAACGCCGCCTTTGCCTGCCAAAACGGTAAGCTGCTCGGCGGTTATCAGGGACGCAGCTTCTTTATCAAGACATCGCTGCCCAACTACCGCGAATTTGACGACTGCCGTCATTTTTACAGCCTGCAGAAGCTCTGCGCCGAAGAAGGTGCAAGCATCAGCGAAGCACTGCAGCCTTTGGAAGTCGTTATCCACGGCACCAGCCTGCGCATCGGCGTCATGCTGTGCGAGGACGGCTGGACGGAAAACTATCACCTGAACGTACCGCAAACGTTGGCAGCTAACGGAGCACAGCTTTTATGTAACCTTTCCTGCTCACCCTATACGCTGGGCAAAAACCGTAAGCGCAACCGCCTTTTCAGTGCGCAGGCACGCACCGCAGGCATTCCGCTTATCTATTGCAACAACGTCGGCATCCAGAACAACGGCAAGAACATCTTCACCTACGACGGCTGCACTTCCGCCTACAACGGCGACGGCAGTCTGGTAACCTCTGCGCCCATGTATGCCGATACCTTTTTAGGATTCACCTGGGATACAGAAGCAAACCGCATCATCCCCACCTGTCCGCCGGCAGAGCTGCCGCAGGAGCCGGAATCCGTGTATCGCGCTCTGCGCTACGGCACCGCCAAATTCCTGCAGCAATGCGGCATCAAGCGCATGACCGTCGGTCTTTCCGGCGGCATCGACAGCGCTGTAACCGCCGTCATGTATGCAGATATTTTGGGACCGGAAAATGTGCTGCTGCTTAATTTGCCTTCACGCTTCAACTCTGCCGCCACACGCAACAGTGCGCAGCAGCTTGCACAGGCATTGGGCGCAAACTATGCCGTAATGCCTATCAGCGAAAGCTATGAGCTGACAGTCAAACAGTTGGAAGAAACGCCCATCACCCATCTAGCAGACGGCACAAACTTCAACCTGCAGCTCAGCGGACTCATTAAAGAAAATATTCAGGCCCGTGACCGCGGCGCACGCGTCATCGCCGCTGCATCAGCAGCCTTCGGCGGCGCCTTCAGCTGCAACTCCAACAAAGCAGAGCTGGCCATAGGCTACGCCACCTTCTACGGTGATATCTGCGGTGCCATGGCCATGATTGGTGACCTTTGGAAGCATCAGGTATATGCCCTTGGCCGTTATCTGAACGAAGTAATCTACAAACGCGAGGTAATCCCCGAAGCTATCTTCAACATCCGCCCCAGCGCCGAGCTTTCGGATGCGCAGACAGTAGGCAACGGCGGTGACCCGCTGGTTTACGCTTATCACGATTATCTGCTGCGTGCCTTTATCGAAAACTGGCACAAAACAACGCCGGCAGACATCCTGCGCTGGTACAAAGCCGGCACGTTGGCTGCAGAGCTTGGCTGTACGCAGGAAGCGATTAACGAAGCCTGTCCCGATGCCGCTGCACTGATTGCTGATTTGGAGCGTTGGTGGAAGCTGTTCGCCGGCTTTGCTGTTGCCAAACGCATTCAGGCTCCGCCGGTTTTGTCGCTCACCAAACGCGCCTTTGGCTATGACCATCGCGAAGCACAGCTTACGCCCTATTTCTCACGCGAATATTACGAGCTTAAGGAAGAACTGCTGAAATAAGCAATTTGTATGGCAGAAGGAAAATATGATTTCAAATATTTTTCTTCTGCTTCATGATTAACAAACTATATATTTTCTCTTGACATCTGTTTAATTAAATAGTATAATACTTTTTGTATTCGGGGTGTAGCGCAGTTTGGTAGCGCACCTGCCTTGGGAGCAGGGTGTCGCAGGTTCGAATCCTGCCACTCCGACCATTTGCGCGGGTGTAGTTTAGTGGTAAAACCTCAGCCTTCCAAGCTGATGTTGTGGGTTCGATTCCCATCGCCCGCTCCAAATTAATATGGTTCAGTAGCTCAGTTGGATAGAGCAACGGCCTTCTAAGCCGTGGGTCGGGGGTTCGAATCCCTCCTGGATCACCACGAGAGAAACCCCGCAACCATGCAGGTTGCGGGGTATTTTTGTGTGTAAAAAAAGCGTTTTTAAGTTGTTGATTTTTGCTGTTTTTTGCCCTATTTTTAGCGATTTTTCAGGCGCGTTGGCCCCAGCGTTGGCCCCAAATATAAACTATTCTTTAAGTACTGTATAGAATGCAACACCGCCGGCAACAGCCTCCAAGATGCTTTTCAGCTTTGTCGCACTCTGCTCTCCTGCCGTGCGGTGCTTCTTAGCTTCGTTGTTGAGAGTGTTAATTTCGCCCTTGATAGCAGCGATGAGGTCAGCACCGTTCTCAACTTTTTCCAGTGCTTCGTAAACCTGTTTCATTTCCATTTCTGATACCTCCATATCATGGGCCTCCGCCCTATATTGTGCCCTCTCCTGGGCAATAAAAAAGCACGCTGTTACACGTGCTTGATTAACGATGTTATTTTAATAATTTATTATATCGCTGCCTGTCTGCTAAATAAGCTAATCCAAAAACGGCAGCTACTAGCAATATTACGATATATAACGGGGTGAATACCCAAACCCACGGCAAATCCAACGAGCCAAACAGCTTGCCCAGAATCATCCCCGCCTGAACTATGCCTAAAGTTGTTTTTAACATGCTACACCTCCAATAAAAAGCAGACTCTGAGTTTTCGCTCAAAATCTGCTTATAAACCTATATTTATCTTTCAAACTTGTTAGTACCAAGCACAAGCGCTAGTCTGAGGGAAGTCACCATTTTCTGCAAGCAAGCTAACCCTGAACATTGCCATCCCCTTATACATGCCAGAAACATTCTTAGCATCTTGTACAACAAATCGCTTTGTAGGCTCTTTAATATCAACCTGTACAATGCCAAAGTTACTTTTATCATTTTCGGGGAAAAACTTGTATTGTACATATTCATCTGTTAATTTTAATAATTCAAGTGTTAGCATGTTTCCTCCGCCATTCTGTTTCGGCTTTACTGTAATTATACTTCGTGTTAGTCAAATCATGAGCTCTATCATAATTATATCCCAATTTATGCATAATAGCAAACTCTAAATGTTCATGTTTTAACATCAGTATATCATGTGCTTGTATGTTTTTCCCTTCTAATAGTCTTTGAAAAGATTGCGTCATTTCATAGCTAGGATGAAACCTATGATGCCCATCTGCTAAATCATACTCATTGATAAAAACATGATTATATATGCTTTCCAAGCGTTTTTTAGGATAACCTGTATTCTGATGTATTTTGTTAACAAAAGCCCTTATTCCATTTTTACGCCGTGCTTCATAATATCTTTCAGCATGTTTACAACGTCTAATATAATCTGGATCGTTCTTGTCATTCAAAGCACCAGATATAGCACCAGTAGGCAAATCGCTCAGCCTGCCTTTTACTTCCCGCAGTCCAGCATAACCACGCATATGCTTGCGCCAATCCTTGCCGTCTTCCCACGCCTTCAAGCCCTTACGCCCCAGCACCTGCACCCTGCGTGCTTCCGGCAAGCTGTTCAGCCATTTGTCGCCAGCCTCACGCACCTGGTCGCGTTGCTGCTTCATATCAACCTCGCCTTCAATAACTTCCACGTAGCGGCATAAGCAATGCGGGTGTACCGGCAAAGGTGGCAGCTTATCCTTGGGATATATGCCTGCACCTAAGCCATACATATCAGCTTTGGCGTACATGTCGCAGATATCAAAAACAGGGTGACGGCTGCTTAATTTAAATTTCACAGCCACAACATCAGCATCATCTTTTATCTTTGCTAGGAAGCCATCAGCCCACGCCCTTGCCATCTCGGTTCGGGTGATACGTTCGGCAACATAGCGGGATTTTTCGTTGACCGCAACTTCCACGGCCTTTTCAATAGCCTTTTCATTGCCTTTCTGCACTGCTTCCAGCAATTCATTATAGGCTGCCTGCAGTGCTTTGTTGGGTGCGCCATTTTTGGCCAGACGATTGATTTTATCAATAGCCTGCCTTTGCTCAGCCAATGCCTGCAGGTCGTTGCCTGTAGCCTCCCTTACCTTCTGCAGATATTTCGGCAGGTCCTGCCTGCTGATAATATCCTTGCCGCCGTTATATACATTCTGCCCATTTGTCTATAGCATTTTATAAATCGTTTTGTAATTTTTCTGGCATATGTTGCATTGCATAAATAAAAATTTATATTTATCTAAATGAAACTTGCATCTTCTTCTAGCCATAAACGCCTCCTGCTGTTATAATATAAATAGAGGATGGTGATAGTTATGTATCTTTTCGGAATAAAAAAATGGTATTTCAACTGGGTTCTGATGATTTTAACTCTTGCTGTTTTCCCGCCGTTAACCATATACATGTTATACCGCATGATTAAAGATTTCTTTAACGAATCCAATAAACAAGCATATTACGACCAACTTGCCGAAGATGTACGTGAAGAAACACGTTTAGAAGAATTAAGAAAAACACGTGAAGCTATAAAGCAAAATAAATAATTTTCATTCCCGCTCATTTGGGCGGCTTATTTTTATTCGCCGGCGAACGCTAACAGCCTCCAAGATGCTTTTCAGCTTTGTCGCACTCTGCTCTCCTGCCGTGCGATGCTTCTTAGCCTCGTTGTTGAGAGTGTTGATTTCGCCCTTGATAGCAGCGATGAGGTCAGCACCGTTCTCAACTTTCTCCAGTGCTTCGTAAACCTGTTTCATTTCCATTTCTGATACCTCCATATCATGGGCCTCCGCCCTGTATTGTGCCCTCTCCTGGGCAATAAAAAACCGCCTGCGCTAAGCAAGCGGTTAAATAAAATTTTTATTGTTTGTGTTTAGCAGCCAATTCGGCTCGAGCCTGGTTTAGGGAAATCCCTAATTCTCCACCACCATAATCCGGCTCCAATTCCAACACTGCATCGTCAATCCAGCCACATACCTTGCAGCCCAAATAGCAGCAATCGAGCGGATTTGCACTGCGTCTTGTAAATTCATATTGACCACAAACAGGACATAAGTGTTTCATTTTTTATTTCCCTCCGCCTTTCTTCATGTTTCATAATAGCCAGCCTTATTATCAGGCTTAAACATAGTAACAATCCAGTAAAAGCATCAGCTTTTACATAGTCGTTGTTGTACGGATCATAGCGAACCACAATGTTTTTACCAACTTCGTAACCACGGATGCCGCCTGTTTCAGGAGCTTGTTCTGCAAGACATTATATATAAGGCCTGCATCGTAAGCAAGCTCTCGTTTCAGTCCTTGCATCAGGTGCTCATAGTTTTAACTCAAATATAAGCGTAGCAAGAAAAATATCTAACTATGCTTAAAGAATTAAATCTTTGATACCTTTTTAGGAAACTTCTAGTTCTTCCTACATTTTGCACAAATTGCAATCGTGGCATTCCAATCGAAGATTTCAGGATGCATGTCTTTTTTTATGTCGCCATAACCACAATGAACTATTTCATAACAATCGCCATCATAAATTTTCTTTTGGAAAATCGGGCAATATACCATCATTTCATCTTCTGCATCCATTTCTTAATCCCCTCTATTTTTTTTAACTGTCTTCCATCGTACCATGAAGGTTGAAATCACCCATAGGCTACTCCTCAACTATCTCAAAATAACCTTCCGGAAACCAACAAGTCTCGCCCATATCATTAGTGATTTTATACCAAGTAACACGCTTAGTTTTCCCAAGGGTACACTGCCCTAACACGTCATAGATTTTCCCCTGCGTACCAAGAGGGAAGTCACTTTCAATTATCCATTTTACCTTCATTCTACCACCTACTGACCACAGAATAAATAACTAATTCTCTGAATTAATATTATATCTTTCCCAAGTATTTTTCAAGGAGTTTTCTTTAGTTTAAGATGCGAGCTTTTCATCTTTATCCCCTAAATGCTAATCCTTCTCTAATCAAAAAACAACGCAGAATGTACTCATCTTCTCAGTACATTCTGCGTTTCACTTTACAGGCTCAAAAAGTTTTTCAAAATCGTCCGTCCCTGCGGCGTCATAATCGACTCCGGATGGAACTGCACGCCATACACCGGCAGAGTTTTATGCTGCAGCGCCATAATCTCATCCTTCGCCGTTTTCGCCGTAACCTCCAGGCATTCCGGCAAGCTTTCCGGCTCCACAATCAGCGAATGATAGCGCGCTGCCTCAAAGCCATCCGGCATATCCTTAAAGATGGGGCTTGCCGCCTCCAAATACACCTTATCCGCCTTGCCGTGCACGATCTCCGGCGCATGCACCACGTTACCGCCAAAGGCTTCGCCAATCGCCTGATGCCCCAGGCAGACACCTAAAATCTGGAACTCACCTGCCAGCTGGCGAATCACCTCCAGACAAATACCTGCCTGCTTGGGATTGCCCGGCCCCGGCGAAATAATAATATGATCCGGTTGCATAGCTCTGATATCCTCAATCGTCAGCTTATCATTACGCACAACCTTGATATCAGGATTGATTTCGCCAATCAGCTGATACAGATTAAAAGTAAAGCTGTCGTAGTTATCTATAATCAAAATCATTGCTTACTCCTCCTCTGCCGTCATGCGCAGCGCCGTCATGCAGGCGCCTGCCTTATTCACAGTCTCCTGAAATTCATTATCCACTACAGAATCCGCTACAATACCGCCACCGGCCTGAATATAAACTCTGTCGTTCTTCTTGACCATGGTGCGAATCGTAATGCAGATATCCATGTTGCCGCCAAAATCAAGATAGCCCATGCCACCGCCATAAATACCACGGCGCTCCGGCTCCAGCTCGTCGATAATCTCGCAGGCGCGAATTTTCGGCGCTCCGCTCAGCGTGCCTGCCGGGAATACTGCCCGCAGCGCGTCCAATGCGTCCTTATCGGCGCTCAGTTGGCCTGTAACCTTGCTCGTGATATGCATAACATGTGAAAAGCGTTTAATCGCCTTGTAATCGCTCACTTTGACGCTGCCAAAGTCGCAGACACGGCCCACATCGTTGCGCCCCAAATCTACCAGCATATTATGCTCGGCGATTTCCTTGGCATCTGCCAAAAGCTCCTGCTCCAGCGCTTTGTCCTCCTCGCTCGTCCGTCCGCGGCGGCGTGTGCCCGCAATAGGCATGCTGATAACCTTTTTGCCAACTACCTTCACCAACGTTTCCGGTGAGCTGCCGGCAATTTCCATATCGTCATTATGCAAAAAAACCATGTACTGCGAAGGGTTCGTCGTTCTCAAATAGCGGTAAGCGCTGAAAAGGCTTTGGTCATAGGTTGCACTGAATTTTTGCGCGTAAACAATCTGAAAGGCATCACCGTTTTTGATATATTCCTTGCAGCGGAGCACATTTTTATTATACTGCTCACGGCTTTGGTTACTGGTGAACTCGCCCAGCTTAGCCTTCACAGGCTTCTTCGGCTGCACAGGCTGCAGCAGCATTTCTTCCATTGCCGCAATTTCGCGCTCTGCTTTAGCGTAGTTGATAGAAGCATTATCCGTTTTGACATTCACAATCAGGAAAATCTTCTGCTTGAGATGGTCAAAGGCAATCAGCTTATCAAACAGCATCAAATCGACATCGGCAAATTCCGCCTTGCGTTCTTTATTCACACGCATATCCGGCTCGCAGTAACGCATAAAATCAAAGCCAAAGGTACCTACAAGACCGCCGGTAAAGTTAGGCAGGCCTTCAATCTGCGGTGCCTTGTATTCCTCCAGAATATGGCGGATACAGCCCAGGGGATCGCTTTCCTGATACTTTACGGCAGCACCGCTGATGATTTCCGCATTGCCATCGGTTATTTTCAAACGCAGCACAGGATCATAGCCTACAAAGGAATAGCGCGCCCAGTGCTCACCGCCCTCAATACTTTCCAAAAGGAAGTAGTTGCGGCTGCTGCGTCTTACATTGTCCAAAAATGCCAGCGGCGTCAGCATATCCGCCAGGCATTCCTTCGCTACCGGCACAGCCTTGTAGTCCTTTGCATACTGCATGAC
>CAKQHU010000045.1 GCA_934234275.1 uncultured Phascolarctobacterium sp. | reverse complement strand
CAATAATGTTACCTTTGCCGGTCAGGTTGGTACTGTCGGTCATATTACTATCGGCAATAACTGCGTCTTTGGCGGCAGAACCGGTATTACCAATAATGTTCCCGACAATTCCGTTATGGGCGGCTTCCCTGCTATGCCGATGAAGGAATGGCTGCGTCAGGAAGCAAATATACGCAAGATGGGCGATATGCTCAAGCGCGTCAAAGCTCTGGAGAAGGAACTGGCAGAGCTGAAAAAATAATAGGGTGGTGAAAGCTTGTTAGGTTATTATATAGTCAAGCTTTTTAGTAAATTTATGTGTATCTCCCCCATGTGGCTGCGCAAGCTGGTGGCAAAATTCCTTGGCAGCGTAGCTGTAGCGGTTGTTCCGCGCTGGCGTATGCAGATGGCAGAGGCTAACATCCGCGAATGCCTGGGGGTTGATGAAGCAAGAGCTGCGGAAATCGCTGCAGACAGTCTGCACCGCTTTGGCCGTATGGTCGTTGAGGTTATGCGCTTCCCGCTGCTGAATAAGGATAATATTGACAAGAAGGTAAAGGTAGAAGGCCTGGAATATCTGGAGGCTGCTTATGCTCAGGGTAAGGGTGTCATCATGGCTACAGGTCACTACGGCAATTGGGAGCTTTTGGGCGCTACCGTAGCGCTGCACGGCTATCCTATGCTGTCTATTACCCGTAAGCAGAACAACGGTCATATGGATAAGCTTATCAATGAATTCCTCCAGATGGTGGGACAGAAGGTTACCTATAACCGTGGCGAGCATGGCCTGCTGGCTATCAGCCGTATGCTGCGTGAAAAAAATCTTCTGGGCATTCTTTATGACCAAGATACGAACGACGATGGCGTGCGTATTGACCTCTTCGGCAAGGATTCTGTTATCCCGATGGGACCGGCGGCGCTTTCGCGTATTTACGGTTCACCGATTTTACCTATCTTTCTGCACAATAATACAGATGGCACTTGTACGGCTAAAATTTATCCTCCCTTGTACACCCCGAAAACAAAAAACAAGGAGCAGGATTTTTATGCTGTAACACGTGAACTGGTGACAATATTGGAGCATGAGATTATTGCGCATCCGGAAATGTGGTTCTGGGTGCATGACCGTTGGAAAGACGGACGCCAGCGTTTTGGCAGAAAAAAATAAATTCGATCAAGGAGGAGTAAAATGACCGAGCAAAAAAAGGAATACCAGCATACAATTGCTAAAGAGGTATCCTATTCCGGCATTGGTCTGCATTCCGGCAAGGATGTGCTGATGACACTGAAGCCTGCTGAGGCTGACACAGGCATTGTCTTCGTCCGTACCGATTTACCCGGCAGACCGGAAATAAAGGCTTTGCCGGAAAATGTAAGCTCCACGGTAAAGGCAACAACACTTAGTGCAAACGGTGCCGAGGTTTTTACGGTTGAGCATCTTATGGGTGCGCTGTCTATGATGGCGATTGACAATATCCGTATTGAAATGTCTTCCCCGGAGCCGCCGGTAACCGACGGCAGTGCCAAGGTTTTCTGCGAGCTGATAGAAAAAGCAGAACCGATGCAGCAGGAGGCAGAGCGTCATATATATGCCGTTGATAAAGCATTTTCCGTTTATGACAATGACCGTTATATCGTTATTTTACCTTATGACGGCTACAGAATTTCTTTTACATCCATCAACAGTCATCCGATGCTGGGAACCCAGTATTTCGATATCCTGCTCGATAAGGAGAGCTTTAAAAAGGATATTATGGCTGCCAGAACAGTTGCTTTTACTTCCGAGCTGGAAATGCTGCGTAAGATGGGACTGGGCCTTGGCGGTTCGTTAGAGAATGTAGTTGTTTTTGATGATGAAAAAATTCTTTCGGTTCCGCGTTTTGACGATGAACTGATCAGACACAAGATTCTTGATGCCATTGGCGATTTGTATCTGTTGGGACCGATTAAAGCACATGTTATTGCCGTAAAAACAGGACATGCCTTTAATTCGCAAATCGCTAAACAAATTCAGGCTTACAGAACAAAGGGGGAGTAATAAATGACAGTATTAGATATTAACGAAATTAAAAAGATCCTGCCGCATCGTTATCCGATGCTTTTGGTTGACCGCATTCTGGAAGTTGAACCTATGAAACGCGCAGTAGGTATTAAAAACATTACCGCTAACGAAATGCAGTTCTTAGGTCATTTTCCTAATGAACCGATTATGCCCGGTGTTTTGCTGATTGAGGCTATGGCTCAGGTTGGCGGCGTTGCTATGCTGTATCCGGAAGAAAACCGCGGCAAGATTGCTGTTTTCGCTAAAATAGACAATGTACGCTTCCGCAAGCAGGTTGTGCCCGGCGACCAGGTTGTAACCACCGCTGAGGTAACTAAAATTATGCGCGGCAGCATGGGTATCATTCATTGCGAGGGCAAGGTTGACGGCAAGGTTGCCTGCGAATGCGACTGCACCTTTGCTATTATGGACCCGAAAGAAAATTAATCAGCAAAATACAAAAAAGCTGTAATTGGTAGAATAAGCGAGCAATACAGCTAAAATTAATGCTAATTTCATTTAACTGTGATTTTTGTAGTGTTAAAAATCGTGGATACCTGTGATTATAGTATTATATTTATATTTAATTGCTTGATTAATATCTTATTTGGGGAGTGAAAATAATGAGTTCGGTTATTATGCCAACTAGTGGTATCCATGAAACTGCAATCATTCATCCGTCTGCTAAAATCGGCAAGGACGTAAGCGTAGGTCCTTATGCTGTTATCGACGAAGATACGGAGATTGGCGACGGCTGCGTGATCGGTGCGCATGTGACTATCCATCCATATACTAAAATCGGCAAGAATTGCCACTTTTTCCCGGGCTGCTCTATTGGCGCAGTACCGCAGGATTTAAAATTTGTAGGTGAAAAAAGCTACACCATTATCGGTGACGGCGGCAGCTTCCGTGAATGCTGCACTGTTCATCGTGCATGCGGTGAAGGCAACGAAACCCGTATCGGCAACAACATCCTGATGATGGCCTATACTCACGTAGCACATAACTGCATCGTGGGCAACAATGTTATTATGTCTAACGTTGCAACACTTGCAGGTCACGTTATCGTTGAGGACCGTGCCGTTATCGGTGGCTTGTCTGCAGTACATCAGTTCTGCAAGATTGGGCGTAACGCAATGATCGGCGGTATGGCACGTGTAACCCAGGATGTTCCTCCGTTCATGATCTGTGCCGGTGACCCCGCTTTTGTTTCCGGTCTGAACAGCGTAGGTCTTTCCCGCGCAGGTATGCCGGTTGAAGAACGCAGTGAGCTGAAAAAGGCTTTCCGCATCCTTTATCGCAGCGGTCTGCCGCTGCAGGAAGCAATCAGCACTATGGAGCAGGAGCTGACAAGCTCCGAGCCTATGGAACATCTGATGCGTTTCCTGCGTAATGTAGAACGCGGCATCATCCGTACACGCAGAGGCTAAGGCTATGGAGGTGCTGGGCGTACTTTCAGGTGTCGGACATCTGCCGGTAGAGGTAGCACGCTCGGCAAAGGAGCTGGGCTACCATGTTGTCGCTGTAGGTGTTGTTCCCGGGATTGACGAGGAGCTGCCTGGCAGTGTTGATGCTTATTACGATATCAACATCGGCAAAATTGGCAAGATTATTTCTACGCTGAAAAAAAATAAGGTTACCAAGGTTACGATGATCGGTAAGGTAACCAAGGAAGTTTTGTACAAAGCAGGCAGGATTGTTCCTGATCTGCGGGCGATAAAAATTTTAGCTACTATTCCGGACCGCAAGGATGATACTATCATGAATGCGATTGTCAAGGAGCTGGAGGACGAAGGCATTGAGGTTATGGATCAGACCTTGCTGATTAAACCGCTGCTGCCGCCGCCCGGTGTTCTGACCAAGCGTAAGCCTACGGAGGCAGAGCTTGCGGATATGGAATTCGGCTTTGAGATGGCCAAGGCCATCGGCGGACTGGATATCGGTCAGACCGTTGTTGTAAAAAATCGCGCCGTTATGGCGGTAGAAGCGATTGAAGGCACTGATGCCTGCATTCTGCGCGGCGGTTTTTTAGGCAAGGGCGGTGTTATCGTAGCCAAGGCTGCCAAGCCTAAGCAGGACCAACGCTTTGATATTCCCGGTTTCGGTACGACAACGATTGAATCAATGATTCACGCCGGTGCTACCGGAGCTGTTATTGAAGCAGGTAATACTATCATTCCGGAGCGCGAAAAGGTGATAGCGTTGGCGGATGAGCATAATATTACCATTCTTGTAAAATAAATATCGGAAAAATTTCGTATTTCTTAGCGGCTGATAGCTTATGTCAGCCGCTTTTTGTGTTATAATATATACTGAATATATATAGGTAAATGCAAGGAGACATCATGGCGAAAATATTAATATCTGCCGGAGAAGCCTCTGGCGATATCCATGCAGCTGCTGTGACTGCTGCTATAAAAAAACTAGATAGCAAGGCCGAGGTCTTTGGTATGGGCGGCGACGCTCTGCGCCAGGCCGGCGGCGAGGTACTGTGGGACATCAAGGATCATGGCGTAATGGGTTTTGTGGAGGTTATCCGCAAGCTGCCTGATTTATTCCGTCTGCGCAGTGATTTTGCGCGCATTATGGACGAACGCAAGCCGGACTGTCTGGTAGTTGTCGACTATCCGGGTTTTAACATGAAGCTGGCTAAGCTGGCTCACGATAAAGGAATTCCCGTTGTATCATATATTGCTCCTTCGGCATGGGCTTGGAACAAGGGCCGTGCCAAAAAGGTTGCGAAAATAGTGGATAAGGTTGCCTGCATCTTTCCTTTTGAATACGATGTGTACAAGGAAGCAGGTGCTCCCGTAGAGTTTGTAGGTCATCCTCTGCTGGATATCGTACATCCTTCGATGACGAAGGCCGAGGCTGAAGCCTGGGCCGGCAAGCAGCCTGGCAAAAAGCTGATATTGCTGATGCCCGGCAGCCGTCTTATGGAAATTGAAAAAATGCTGCCGACGCTGCTGGCAGGTGCTAAGCTTTTAAAGCAGCAGTTGCCTGATGTTCAGTTTGTTATGCCGCGCGCTAACACCATTCCGCTTGCTATGCTGCAGGAAAAAATTGCGGCGTATGGCATTGAGGTAAAAATTACCGAAGGCCATAACTACGATTTGTTCAGTGTAGCTGATTTGGCGCTGGCTACCAGCGGTACGGTAACGCTGGAGGCTGCTTTGTGTGGCTTGCCGAGCGTTATTGTTTACCGTACCTCCGCACTGAATGCTTTTATCGCGCGTCTGGTAATCAACATCCCCAATATCGGTCTGCCGAATATTGTTGCGGGCAAAACGATTATGCCGGAGCTGCTGCAGGAGGACTTCACCCCGGAAAAATTAGCAAAAACTGCAGTTGAGCTTCTGCAGCCTGAGCGTCAGGCAAAGCTGCAGAGTGATTTGGCATATATGAAGCACAGACTGGGTGAGCCCGGTGCGGTAAACCGCGTTGCTCAATTAATCTTAAAAATAACTGAGGAGAGAAAATGAATTTATACCTTCGAGCATTGAAATATGTAAAGGCTTATTGGATGCGTGCGCTGGCAGCACTTATCTGCACCGGCATTGCCTCCGGCTGTACTGCTTATCTGCCCTGGGTTATCAAGGACATGGTAGACCAGGTTCTGCGTGATAAGGATACATCCATGCTGAACTATATCGTAATCAGCATCGTTGTTGTTTTTATTATCCGCGGTGTTTCCTATTACGGACAAAGCTACCTGATGAACTATGTCGGTCAGCGTGTGATTATTGATATCCGCAGGGATGTTTTTGAAAAGCTGCAGCGCTTGAGCATGAGCTTTTACGATAAGCATAAAACCGGTACCATTATGAGCTATGTTACCAACGACGTTAATGCGTTGCAATCCGCAATGGTAGAAAACGTTGTGGAAATGTTTACCGAGAGCGTTATCCTTATCGTATCTATCGCTATGATGCTGTATCTGGACTGGAAGCTGTTCCTCGTAACCTTTGCAACCTTCCCGGTTGTACTGTTCTTCATTGACAGCTTCGGTAAGCGCATCCGTAAATCCGGCAGCCGTATTCAGGAGGCTGCTGCTGACATTACCTCTGTACTGCAGGAGGTTGCTTCCTCTCCGCGTGTTATCAAATCCTTTGTGCGCGAAGGCTATGAGGTAGAGCGATTCGACAAGGAAAACATGAACAACTTCCGCGCCAACATGAAGTATGCGCAGCTTTCTTCAACGCTCACCCCGACGATTGAGTTTGTGGCAGCTGTCGGCGTATCAATTATTCTCTGGTACGGCGGCAACAGCGTTATCAACGGCAGCATTACCGCAGGCTCTCTGGTAGCCTTCCTGACCTATGCTGTTAATATTTCTAACCCGATTAAACGTTTAAGCCGTGTTATCGGCAATATCCAGAAAGCATTGGCTGCAGCGCAGCGTGTTTTCGACGTATTGGATTTGCCGGAGGTTATTAAAAATGCACCTGATGCCAAGGCTCTGCCGAAGGTGAAGGGCGATGTGCGCTTTAATGATGTAAGCTTTGCTTATAACGAAAACGAAGAGGTGCTCAGCCATGTTTCCTTCGAGGTTAAGCCCGGCGAAATGATTGCCTTTGTCGGTCCTTCCGGTGCGGGCAAATCTACCGTAGCCAGCCTGTTGCCGCGTTTCTATGATGCGACTAACGGCAGCATTACGATTGATGGCCAGGATATCCGTAAGGTTACGTTGGACTCCCTGCGTGAGCAGGTAGGCATTGTACCGCAGGAAACTGTGCTGTTCAACGGTTCTGTTTATGATAATATTCTTTACGGACGTCTTGATGCGACACGTGAAGAGGTGGAGGCTGCAGCGAAGGCTGCGAATGCTCATGACTTTATTATGCAATTGCCTAACGGCTACGAAACAATGCTGGGTGACCGCGGTATGAATATTTCCGGTGGTCAGCGTCAGCGTATTTCCATTGCCAGGGCAATATTGAAGAACCCGCAGATTCTGATTCTCGACGAGGCAACCTCTGCACTCGATACGGAAAGCGAGCGCGTGGTACAGGAGGCTCTGGACCGCCTGATGGTAGGCAGGACATCCTTTGTTATTGCGCATCGTCTTTCGACGATTAAAAATGCCGATAAGATTATGGTTCTGGAAAAGGGCCAGCTTATCGAGCAGGGTAACCATGATGAGCTGATGGCTATGGACGGGCTGTACGCGCATCTGTATAAGATTCAGTATCGCAGCAAGGAAGCCAAGTAAGGCGAAAAGAGGTTAGTAAATGTATATACTCTACAATATTCTTATTTTAATAGTGCTGGTAATTTTTATTGTCCCCTATTACACTTACCGCCTGTTTACAGAAAAAGGCTTCGCCTTGCGCTTTAAGCAGAGCCTCGGTTGTGTAGATGAAGAGGATATCGCCAAGGTTGCCGGTAAGGACTGCGTTTGGATTCATGGTGCATCCGTAGGCGAAATTGTTGCTACCAGTCCGCTTGTCAAACAAATCCGCAAGGAAATGCCAGAGCGCCCGGTATTGGTATCTGCCTTTACCGTAGGCGGTTATAACATGGCCAAGCAGATTATTCCCGAAGCAGATGCCATCATCTACTTCCCGCTGGATTTGCCGTTTGTCGCAGAATCTCTGGTTAAGCGTATTCATCCGGGCGTATTCATGCCGGTAGAAACAGAGCTGTGGCCTAATTTCCTGCGCGCTATCCGTGAACGTCATATACCTGTAATGATGGTAAATGGCCGTATCTCTGAAAAATCCGTAAAAAATTACAAATACCTTTATGGTATCTGGGATGATATGCTCAATACCGTAACCCGCTTTTGCATGCAGTCCAGCATTGATGCCGATTATATTGCGCATCTCGGTGCAGACCGCAGCAAAATCTTTGTTACCGGTAATACAAAATTTGACCAGACCTATGCGGAGGTTACGCCGGAGGATTTGGCGAAATACCGCTTTGAGCTGGGCTTGAAAGAGGATTATCCTATTATCGTTGCCGGCTCTACGCATCCCGGCGAAGAAAAGGTGCTGTTTGAATCCTTCAAGTGCATCCGTGAAAAATATCCGCATGCACGTCTGATTATCGCACCGCGTAAAACTGCCAGAGCTGATGAAATTGCCAAGCTGGCAAGCCATTACGGCTATGAAACCGGCTTCCGTTCCAAGATGCTGGAAGAAAGCGGTGAGCGCAAGGAATATCCTTTGCTGATTATCGATACCATCGGTGAGCTGGGACGTATTTATGCCGTAGGCGACGTTGTTTTCGTCGGCGGCTCCTTCAGCAATACCGGCGGTCACAACGTACTGGAGCCTGCTGCTCATGCCAAACCGATTCTCGTAGGTCCGAGCATGCAGAACTTTAAGGATTCCTATGCACTGTTGAGCAAGGTTAAGGCCTGCAAGATGGTTAACAATAATGATGAGCTGACGAAGGAAATGCTGGATATTCTGAGCAATGACGAGCGTCGTGCGCAGATGGGTGCGGCTTCCCTGCAGGTTATCAAAGAGAACCGCGGCGCGGATGTGCGCAGCATCCATTATCTCAAGGAGCTGCTTGATTTAACTGCTGTGCCTGCTCGTGAATACAAAAGCTATCCGATTAATACGCGTAACCTGACGGATGAAGGCGGCGGACGCCTGCGTCACGGTGATGCGATTATCCAATATGTTATGCAGGTTGCCTATGGTCCGGAAACTCCGTTCTTCGGCTGGCTGCTGCTGGCAGTTCTGCGTGGCATGTCTTATTTATACGAATTCGGCGTTTGCTGCAAGCTGTCTATGTATAATTGCGGTCTGCTGCACAGAGAAAAGCTGAACTGCTGCGTTATCTCTATCGGTAATATTACCGTTGGCGGCACAGGTAAAACTCCTACCGCTCAGAAGATGGCGGCAATTATCAAGTCTATGGGCTATCGCGTTGTTATCCTGAACCGCGGCTATCGTTCGCATTGGGGCAAGGAGCTGGGCGTAGTTTCCGACGGCAATAAGATTTTTATGACTGCCTATGAAGCAGGTGACGAAGCTTACCTGATGGCCAAGACTTTGCCGGGTATTCCGGTAATCATCGGCAAAAACCGTGCTGTTACCGGCCGCTATGCTGTCGAAAAGCTGGATGCTGAGGTTATCATTATGGACGATGGCTATCAGCACTGGCAGCTGGAGCGCGACCTGGATGTAGTTCTGGTAGATACACTGAATATGTTCGGTAACGGCTGCGTGCTGCCGCGCGGTACTCTGCGT
>CAKQHU010000044.1 GCA_934234275.1 uncultured Phascolarctobacterium sp. | reverse complement strand
TGCTTGAACACTTCTGCCGGTACCTCCACGCGCACGCCGATATCCACCTGATTGTTGATAAAATCAAGGCCCATCTTGGCGCACTGCTCTGTGTACCATTCCGCACCGGCGCGGCCGGGAGCGGCAATCAGATACTTGCAGGCAACCTTATCGCCCTTGTTCAGCTCCAGCACAAAGGTTCCGTCCTCCTGACGGCAGATTTCCTCAACTGCGGTATTGCAGCGGATTTCAATTTTATCCTCCAAAAACTTATGGATGTTTTCCATAATCACCAGATTATTTTCCGTACCCAGATGGCGCACCTTGGCGTTCAGCAGATGCAGGTCGTATTTCAACGCCTGCACGCCTATTTTGCTGTTCTTGGTAGAAAAATATTCACCGGGAGCACCATGACGGCAATTCAGCTCATCAACATAATCAATCAGCTCGATAACCTTGTCCTCCGGCAGATATTCGTTCAGCCAGCCGCCGAATTCCGTCGTAAAATTATATTTGCCGTCCGAAAAAGCACCGGCACCGCCAAAGCCGCGCATAATGCTGCAGGGGCTGCAGTTAATGCAGTGATCAACCTTCTTGGCTGCCAACGGGCAGAAGCGCTTTTCAATCGTATTGCCGGCCTCCAGCATAATAACCTTCAGCTGCGGATACTTCAGCACAAACTCATAGGCGGCAAAAATTGCGGCAGGACCGCCACCAATAATGGCAACATCATACATAAATTCTCCTCCTCGTCATCTCCCATAAAAAAACCGCAGCTTCAATTTTTACTGCGGTTTATCAGCTTATTGCTGTTGTTCCTGCTGCTTGCGCAGGTAGCTTGGCTGCGGCGAGCCGTTGTTGATATCCTTGTAGCCTTCTGCCGACTTACGCATAAAATCGGTTACCAGATAATCAGCCTCACCCATCACCACTAAGGCATGGGTTGCATTCTTTTCCAGAAACGGCAGAATCTTTTCGAGGTTTTCCTTTTTATCTACCAGCTCCACAATAACCGGGAAATTGGCATTGCCGCTGATAAATGTGCTGACCGCCCGGCCGACACCGCGCACCTTGCTGGCATAGCCTTCAATACCCTTGATAACAGTACCGCCGGCAAGGCCTAAGGAGCGCGCTTCACGCAGAATTGCTTTATAAAGCGGGATATCCTCAAAGAGAACATCCTCGCCTGTATAAATCTTTAAATACGAGGTTTTGTTAAATTCTAAAGCCATGGTTCTACACCTCCAGCCATCATTGCAATTTTCTTATATTATTATAATTCGGCGCTTGGGAAACAATTCCTGCCATATATAGGCAAAAAATTCTTATCCTTGCATTTAGGACTTGTCAGCAGAACGATAATACTTTATGATATAAGCGTATGATTTGATTATTGAAAGAGGGTATTAAGCATGACAAATTTACATACCGGACTTACCGGCACCGCTAACGTAACCGTAACCGAGGCTAATATTGCTGCTACTATGAAAAGCGGCTCTTTGGCTGTTTTTGCCACTCCCGCTATGTGCGCACTGATGGAGGAGGCTGCCTGCGCCGCAGTCAACGCTCATCTGGAGGAGGGCAGCGGCACTGTAGGCATCAGCCTGAATATTACGCATGACCGCGCTACCGCTATGGGCGACAGTGTTACCGCTACCGCTAAACTGACTGCGGTTGACGGACGCAAGCTGACCTTTGAGGTGAGTGCTGCGGACAGCAAGGGTGTTATCGGTAAGGGTACGCACGAGCGTTTTATTATTGACAATGAAAAGTTTATGGCGAAGGTGAATAAGTAAGCTCAATAAGACAAAAAAGAGAATACTGAAAGCTAAAAAAGCTGTTTCCACACAAACATGGAAACAGCTTTTTCTTATGGTGATCCCGGCCACGCGTACCCGCAAGTGTGGAATCGGACTGGCGACTTTTCCTCTCGGGTAAGCATGTACGGCAATCTTATTCTTTTGGTGATCCCAGCCAGAATCGAACTGGCGACCTACCGCTTAGGAGTTCGATAAATCAGTCCTTATCCTTATATAGTCTCATCACCCTTAAACAGCTGAAATCCTTGATATAACTGCGTTTCCGAAGTTTAAAGGCAGCGATAAATCGTCAGATAAATTACTGCTTATAGCCTTTAATCTCAGGTAATTTTTCAAAATAAGGTGCGAATAAGGTGTCAAGCACCTTATTCATAGCAATCTTTCAAGCAGCTTATACACATCAGTAAAAGGATTCACATCTACTCCAAACGGTAACGTACAACCATCCTGCAAATGATGCCGTTCCACACGCTTCGCATTTTCTATTGCTATTTTAGTTCTATCATTTACCAACTCATAAACATCTGCTGTTTTAGTATATGTCGGAATATATTTTTGCAGCACACTCTTCATATCAGCATAATCCTTGATGAACTTAGTTGTATATTGATAGTGCAGCAACAACCAAACTTCAAAGCAAGGACTCGATAATAACAAATTAATATCTCTATTATCTGCCATCTTCCTTGCCTGATTTAGTTTAGAGTTTTTCTCTGCAATAGGCTTAGGATTATTGTAATTTACGTCAGCATCAGCAAGTACCCAAACGCTATCTCCAGTAGCAGCAGATAATTGATTACGCTCTTGATATTCTTTTGCTTTTCTTACCAAACTGACATAATCTGTTTCACCAGCACTGCTCCTGCTGCCTACAACACGAATATCAATATTATTTTGCCTTGTCTTGAAATGTTCAAAATACTTCGGTTCTGTCTGAGAGCCTTCAGTTACAATCAAAACTATCGGTTTTACATTTCTGCGTTTAGCTCCTCTTTTCTCAATCTTTCCCTTAGCCATTTAGAAGCCCTCCATGAATAAACGGTATCGCCCCATAACGGCCTAAAAGATAACCTTTTTCAACCTTAGCATCTTTACGTATTGAAAAATCATAAAGAGAAAATAAATCCGTAGCTGCTGTCAAATTATCTTTTTCTGTAAACCATATCTGATCTCTACGAAGAATATCTAAATCAAGCAGATTAGTATTATGAGAAGTAAAAATAAGCTGTGCCCCATTAGGATTAGTATCGCTATTATTAAACAGCATTACCAGATGTTTGGTTAGCAGCGGATGCAAATGAGCATCTATTTCATCAGCCACTAGCAATGTCCCCTGCTCCAAAGCTTTCTTGATAACCCCTATAAGCTTAAAATAGCTGTTTGTCCCATCAGACTCCTCAGCCATATTAAGCACATACGTATTCGTTTCGCCAGCATCATCTTGAACTGTATGCACCGTTTCTACATTCAGATAACTCATTGCTCCTTTAGACAGTTTCAACAACGGATCTACATCTCTGACCTGCAATGACTGAATACCAAAATCAGCTACCTTCAGCATAGAAGCTATCGCACTGCGATAATCACTATCCTTGAGCTGCTCTGCATTAACACCATACGCATCTGCTACTGAATTTTTAGTAATAATCTGGCACGAAGCAAACCACTCCAAAACAGGTATTACCTTGCTATAGCTCCAATTTGAAGCAACAGAAAGATATAACTTATTTGCTGATGTACGCTCTTTCAGCACCGTCTGCTCCTCTACATCGCTCGTAAAACGGTACTCAGAGCAGTTGTTCCGCTCAAATATAAGTGCTTGCCTGCCGTTAGGATAATAATATAAGTATTCTTCTACTACTTCCTTATCCGTAACAGCAAAACCATAGGTATACCTTATACCTTGAGTAATAAAGATAACCTCAAATCTAGTCGGCTGGCTTGGGGTAAGCTTGTCAAATTTAAAAGGAATACGCTCAATGCTCTTATGCAGCTGTTTTTCATGCGAAGTCAGAACGTAATTAACCATAAACCAAAATGCATTAAGGACATTTGACTTACCAGACGCATTAGCTCCATAAATAACAGAGGATTTTAGATACCGTTTGCCTTTATCCTCAATCAAAGCTTCTTCATGCTCATTATCCTTGCTTGCTAGCATAGACAAGACGATTTCTTTTTTTATGGACAGATAATTCTCCACGCTAAACTGTATAAGCACAATTCTCACCTCCAAAACACTCTATACTATAATTATAGAGCTATTTTTGTGAGATTTCAACGAAAGCAGTATATAAATCCGTAAATTTCCCTTTATCATCTTGATTAATGCATCACTGTAACATTTCGCAAGGAACAATTTTACAAAACGAAAAAAGCGGCTTTCCAGAATCTGGAAAACCGCATGGTTACTGCTGATCCCGGCCACGCGTACCCGCAAGGGTGGAATCGGACTGGCGACTTTTCCTCTCGGGTAAGCATGTACGGCAATCATTTTCTCTTGGTGATCCCGGCCAGAATCGAACTGGCGACCTACCGCTTAGGAGGCGGTTGCTCTATCCTACTGAGCTACGGAACCATAACAACAGCTCAGGCAGAACTCAAGCCATTCCACCCAAGCTGTACTAAGTATTATACCGCAAAAACAGTATACTGGCAATGAGGAAACAGCAAGTTATGCGTCAGCACGCTTTTCCTCTTTTTCTTTCGCCCAAAACTCTGCTGCAGCCGGCAGATTATCAAAAATAAATTGCTGCGCTGCCGCCGAATAATAATTTACAAAATAGCCATTGCTATCGTATTGACTTTCACGTTTTTCCGTATGAATGCCAAGCTCAGCACCCTTTTCAGTCGCGATTTTATTTTTTCCGTTATCCGACATCTGTAAATAGCCTAAGCTCATCAGCCAACGTCCAAGCCCCGGAGCAGTCACCTTGTTCATTTGTTCGTTAGCAACAGCAGGTATATTTTCATTGATATTTTTAGCGATAATGGAAATCGACAAGGGCATTTCTACAGGTTTTATATGTACAAGATCCTCAGCAGTTACATTAAAAGTCTCTTTTTGATTTTTGCTGCCAGCAACAATGAAGCTCGTGCTCTGCGACACCAAATTCATTATCTTGCCGTAAACAGCAATAACCTCCGCCGCATCGGCAAGCGCCTCCTGTACCTGCGCGCTCTGCACAACCTCCAGTGACAGCTCCTCCTCGGCAAAAGGATGTCTGTTTTGGCTCATACGGTGAATAACATTGTAAGCATTGCGTAATTTGTTGATATCAAGCATCTGCATTCCTCCTATTCTTCACGCCAAAATATTAAACGAAAAGGCAGACTCTCTTGCATCAAGAGTCTGCCCTAAAACAAGCAGCAGTTAATGTGCCTCTGCCAACACTTCAGCGGCAATATCGTCCGCCATTCCCGGAGGCATGCTCCATTCAACACGCACGCCGGTTTTACCCCAAAGACGGGTGAGCGCTACCTGAAACGCCTCCATACTGGAAAGCGGCTCCAGCGTTATCGTAGCAAAATCACGGATAGTATCACCCTGCGGCACATCCAGGCTCAACGGAGTTGCCAGATACTTCTCGACAGCAGCCTTGGCTTCGGCAACAGCCTCCGGCAAGGTTACTACGGCAGTCTTATCCGCTTCGTTATATTCTACATAGCCATAATGGCAATTATAATTCAAGGTTACAGCATAATTACTCATTTTAATCCCCCTCTGCTCTTGTTACTAATTATAACAACTTAAGCACATAATATCAATATAAGGATTTAAGTAAGCAATTAAAATATAAGTCTTTTTTAGCTCGTAATCCTTGATAAATATAATGCGGCACTATTATCTGCGGCTGAATACAGGCTGCAGACGTTTTTCCATCGGCAGCTTATCGGCAGTCACCGCCAGCTGTGCCATCTCATACAAGGTGCTTTGTGCGCTTACAGGCTCCAGCTTGTTGCGTACACGGCGATAGGTACCGTTGGACTGCATCATATGCGCACCCACGTTATCACGCAAATACAAATCGAGCAGCGCCTTAATGCGATGAATATGCTCCTCAGTTTCTACCGGGAAGAACAGCTCTACGCGGTCATTAAGGTTACGCGGCATCCAGTCGGCACTGGAAAGATACAGCTGCTCCTCGCCACCGTTGGCAAACCAGAAGATACGGCTGTGCTCCAGCTGACGGCCTACAATACTGCGGACCGTAATATTTTCGCTAATGCCTTCAATGCCCGTGCGCAGGCCGCAGATACCGCGCACAATCAGGTCAATATGCACGCCTGCAGCAGAAGCCTCGTACAGCTTCTGAATTACGGGCTGGTCAATCAGCGAGTTCATCTTGGCGATGATATGTCCCTCACGGCCGGCACGCACCATAGCAATTTCATTATCAATCAGCGCATAAATCTTCTCGCGCAGTCCCAGCGGTGCCATAACCAGCTTATTCCAAACCGGCGGCTCGCTGTAGCCGCTGAGCAGATTGAAGAACGCCGAAGCATCGCTGCCGAACTCATCGTTCGCCGTCATCAGGCCAAGGTCGGTGTATAATTTTGCGGTGCTGTCGTTGTAGTTGCCTGTGCCCAGATGCAGATAGCGCTTGATGCCGTTATCCTCCTTGCGCACGATAAGAATAATTTTGGCATGCGTCTTTAAGCCTACCAAGCCGTAGATAACGTGGCAGCCTGCTTTTTCCAAACGACGCGCCCAAAGGATATTGTTTTCCTCATCAAAACGCGCCTTCAGCTCTACCAGTACCGTTACCTGCTTGCCGTTTTCCGCAGCACGCGCCAACGCAGCAACGATTGGACTGTTGCCGCTCACACGGTACAGCGTCTGCTTAATCGCCAGCACCTGCGGATCATCGGCAGCATCGCTCACCAGCTTAACTACCGGGTCAAAGCTTTCATAGGGGTGATGCAGCAAAATATCGTTTTCACGGATAGCGGCAAACAAATCGCTGTCATCCGGCAGCTCCAGCGGACGCTGCGGCACAAAGGGCTCATACAGCCACGGCCACATGCCCTTCATACCGATAAATTTAAAGAAGCAGGTCGGGTCCAGAGGTCCGTTGATTTCATAAACCTCCATCTCCGTAACATCAAGATTTTCCTCGAGGAATTTTTTGATACGATTATTATTCGTTTTGAAGATTTCCAGACGAACAGCAGCGCCGCGCTTACGCTTACGCAGCGACTCCTCAACCTCTTTCATCAGGTCAACGCTGTCATCCTCTTCCAAGTCAAGGTCACTGTCACGCGTTACTCTGAAGGACACCATATCCAGAATATGGCAGCCCTTGAACAGATCGTGGCAATGGCTGGCGATAATATCCTCCAAAAATACGAAGGTACGCTTGCCCTCAGGCTCAACCTCCACAATGCGGTCCAATACGCTCGGCACCTGAATCAGGCCCATGCTGTGCTCGCCGTCAGCCTTAATTAGCTCAACAGCCAGATTCAGAGTTTTGTTGGCCAAAAACGGGAAGGGACGCGAAGCATCTACCGCCATCGGTGTCAATACCGGGAAAACAACCTCACGGTAATATTCCTCCAGCCAGTCCTTGCCCAGCTCGCTCAAATCCTTAACGCGGCGGAAATGCAGCTTCACCGCATCCATTTCTGCCATCAGCGCAATCAGCGATTTTGTCTGAGTGCGCACCTGCTCATGCGCTGCCTGCGAAATAGCCACCAGCTGCTCATGTACCGACATGCCGGAAGCATCGCGCTTTTCTACGCCACTATCAAAATTGCTCCACAAACCGGCTACGCGCACCATAAAAAATTCATCAAGGTTAGAAGCCGAAATGGCGATAAACTTCAGGCGCTCCAGCAGCGGTGTGTCCTTAACCATTGCTTCCTTCAGCACGCGCAGATTAAATTTCAGCCAGCTCAGCTCGCGGTTATAAAAATACTCAGGCTTTGTCAAATCTAATTTTCCCATCACTTATTCACCCGTTCCAAAATAGGTTCAATACCAAAAACTTCCTCAAAGAAAGTTGATTTATCATCAAATGTCCAGATTTCCAATGTCAAATCCTCTTTACTTGCTGCCAGAACCTTCAGCTTATTATCCTTCAGCGTTACACTGCAGCTGTGAATTTTTTGCATATAGCTGCGGTCCAATGCATCAGCCAGACGCACAATGGCAGCCAGCTTAGCCACAACCGGCACCAGCTCCTTTTCCACCTGCGGAGCAAGCGTATTGGTCTTGTCAAACAGTCTGTTGGCATGATAATACGATGCCAGCGCTACGATTTTCTTATCCTTCTCGCTCAGACCGATAATATCCGTAGACATAATCAGCTGATAGGTGTAGATAGAGTGACTGCGCATGCAGATATATTTGCCTATATCATGCAAAATGCAGGTTGCACGCAACAGCAGGCGCTCATGCTCACCCATGCCGTAAGCCTTGGCAATCTTATCGAAAATAATCAGCGACAGGCGCTCCACCTGCTGGGCATGCTTCTTGTCATACAGATAACGGCTGCCGATGGTATGGAAAAGGCTGATAAGCTCCTGCTCCAGCTCCTTGCGCATTACAGGATTCGTTTTATTGCCGATATGCAGCAGCTGGATGCCGTCGATAAAGCGGTCTGCCGTAATAATAATTTCCTTGGCAGGAATCAGATGCAGCAGCTGTTCGTAAAGCAGTACTGTAGGCAGTACAAGCTCCGCAACATTTTCCGGCAGCTTATATACCTGAATCAGCTGCGGCAGGCTCATCTGACGCATGCTGTCGAAAAAGGCATGGAAATCCGCTGCTTTGATGCGATGCACCATCTGCTTCTCATCCAGTCCCAGCATACGCAGCAAAAGCTCCGTTTCTGTGCCGGAAAGCACCAGATAACGCACCTTGCTGTCACCCAGCTCGTTTCTTACCGGGCCGATTGTGCTGCTGAGGAATTCCGTCAGCGCCTTGTTAAAATGCATGCTTTCACGGCGGTTGCGCTCAAAGCTTTCCTTAATACGGATAATACCGATGTGGAAATTGCCCTGATAGCAGATTTTTTCATCACGCACCAGCGTTACACCCAAGCCGCCGGAGGAAATATCCATCATCAGCATGCCTTCACGCTCGGTAGAAATTTTTTCTGCCTTCAGCGTATTGCGGATGGCCACGAACTTGGTATAAATCTCCTTCGGCATATCAACAACATCAACCACAAGGCCGGTTTTGTTATAAATCTGATCAAGCAGAAAAACCTGATTGCTGGCCTCACGCACAGCAGTGGTCGCCTGCATAACATATTCCTCGACCCCGTATTCCTTCATCAGACGCTTGAAGCCGATAAGGATTTCGCAGATTTCCGAAACCAACGGAAAAGGAATTATTTTATTTTTAAAAGTTGCCTCACCCAGACGGATGCGTCGGTTGCAGCACTCAATAATCTTATACCTTTCGGTATTGTGATATTCGGTAATCTGCATACTGAGCATCTCCGAGCCTAGATGAATAGCAGCAAAGG
>CAKQHU010000043.1 GCA_934234275.1 uncultured Phascolarctobacterium sp. | reverse complement strand
ATCAACTATGCGGAAAACGGCTATCCTGTTTCTCCGAACATGAGCCGTCTGTGGGAAGAGGCTGACGGCTTCTATACCAAATATAAAGACAGACCGGAATTCAAGGGCTGGTTTGATACCTTTGAACCTAACGGTCATTGGCTGCAGCCGGGTGAAGTATTCAAGAATCCCGATATGGCCAAAAGCCTGCGCCTGATTGCCGAAACCTATGGTGATGCCTTCTATAAAGGAGAGCTGGCAGATAAGATTGACGCATTTATGCAAGAGCATAACGGCTTCCTGCGCAAGAGCGACCTTGAAGCCTACAAGCCGGAATGGGTTGAACCGCTGAGTGTCAACTATCGCGGCTACGATATCTGGGAGCTGCCTCCTAACGGTCATGGTATTACCGTACTTATGGCGCTGAATATTCTTAAAGGCTATAACTTTACCGAACGCGATACCGTAGAAACCATGCATAAGCAAATCGAAGCTATGAAGCTGAGCTTTGTTGATACTAAAGAATATGTTGCCGAACCTTCCTACATGAAGGTTACTGCCGAGCAGCTTTTGAGCGAGCGCTATGCCGCAGACCGCCGTGCGCTGATTAATGATAAAGCGCTGGAACCGGTTGTAGGTGACCCGCGTTACAGCAGCACTGTTTACTTCTGCACTGCCGACGCCGAAGGTAATATGGTCAGCATGATTCAGAGCAACTATCGTGGCTTCGGCAGCGGTATCGTTGTACCCGGCACTTCTATTTCCTTTAATGACCGTGCCGAGAACTTCTCCTTTGATGAAAATCATCCGAATGCACTGCAGGGTGGCAAGCGTCCGTACCACACCATTATTCCTGCCTTCATGACTAAGGATGGTCAGCCTGTGAGTGCCTTTGGTATTATGGGTGGCTTTATGCAGCCGCAGGCTCATGTTCAGGTTGCTATGAACATGATTGATTTCGGCCTGAATCCGCAGCAGGCGTTGGATGCGCCGAGATGGCAGTGGATTGGCGGTAAAACTGTAGAAGTTGAGCAGGATACTCCTAACCACATTATCCGTCAGCTGCAGCGTATGGGCCATAACGTTGTGGTTCAGCCCGACCCGTATCATATGGGCCGCGGACAGATTATTATCCGTGATGAGGATGGTGTGCTGTGCGGTGCAACCGAAAAGCGTACAGACGGACAGATTGCCTGCTTCTGATTTAACAGCAGCTTAATAAAAAACTATTTCCCCGGTATTGCGTGTTTGCGCAATATCGGGGATTTTTGCAATGCTGAAGAAGTTAAGCTTGCCGATATCTGTGGTAAAAGAAGAAGCTCTTTAAATTTTGCAATATCTTTGTGAAAAACAAAAATAAAAAAAGGATTTTGGATATACTTGCAAGAATTAATAATAGTTACGAAGCTGTGTGAAGGAGTGAAAGCATATGATAGTAGGCATAGGCTGTGATATTATCGAAATAGAACGTATTGCCCGGGCAATAAAACGTGAATCTTTTATCCGGCGAGTGTTTACTGCTGAGGAAGCTGCCTATTGTCAAAGAAGAGGACAGCAGGCGGCAGCAAGCTTTGCAGCACGCTTTGCTGCTAAAGAAGCGGTGCTGAAAGCATTGGGAACCGGTCTGCGCGAAGGCTCGCTGCAGGAAATAGCCGTAGACAACGATGTTCTGGGAAAGCCTTTGGTGCAGCTTAGCGGCCATTTTGCAATGTTGGCAAAACAGCTTGGAGTAAAAAATATACAAATCAGCTTAAGCCATAGCAGAGAACTTGCTACGGCGTATGTGATAATGGAGGATGGAAAATGAAATTAGTAAACGTACAGGAAATGAAACAGCTTGATCAACTGGCGACAGCGGAATATGCTGTACCGGGAATTTTATTGATGGATAATGCAGCGCAGGCTGTTGCCGATGCTGTTAATGATAGCTTAGACGAGCTGGATGGCGAAAGCGTAGTTGTTTTTTGCGGTGGCGGCAATAATGGCGGTGATGGCTTCGGTGCTGCCCGTTGGCTGCAAAATTACGGTGCAAGAGTGCGCGTTTTTGTCGTAGGCAAGGCGCTCGAGGCTGTGACAGGTGATGCTGCGGCAGAGCTGGCAATGCTGCAAAAAACAGATGCTAAGGTAGAGGCTATTGCCAGCGAGGATGACTGGGTAGTAGCTGAGCTTGCTGCTGCGAAGGCTGATATTTTGGTTGATGCCTTAGCAGGAACCGGCTTTCATGGCGAGCCGGAGGGCGATTTGCTGCGTGCCTGCAGACTGATGAATGACAGCGAAAAATATATTGTAGCAGTTGACGTACCGACAGGTGTAAATGCAGACAACGGCGCTGTTGCAGAAAATGCGGTACGTGCGGATAAAACCGTGACGATGGCTTTGTTAAAAACCGGCCTTTTGCTTTATCCGGGGCGTGAATATTGCGGTGATATTGAGCTGGCAGATATTGGTATGCCAGCAAAAATGGTAGAGGAATGTGCCAGCAAAAAGTATCGTCTGACTGATGATATTGTGCGTGAGCTGCTGCCGCTGCGTAAAGCTGATGCGCATAAGGGCGATGCAGGACGCGCTGTTATCTGTGCCGGCAGCCCCGGCTTCACCGGTGCCGCTGCTTTGAGCAGCTACGCCACAGTAAAGGCTGGTGCAGGCCTTGTAGCGCTTTATACTCCGCTCAGCAGCCGTGATGTGCTGGCAGGCAAGCTTACTGAGGTTATGGTACACGGACTGTTGGAGCGTATGCCCGGTATTCTTGGCGGCGGTGCAACAGGCGATGTAGTAAAAAATGCTAATGCTGCCGATGTACTGGCAATCGGCCCCGGCTTGGGTACAAGTGAAAGTACGCAGCAGGTAGTACGTGATATTCTGCTGCAGGTGCAGGTACCTGTTGTTATTGATGCGGATGCATTGACAGCATTACAGGGACATACGGAAATTCTTACACAGATGCAGGCAGCCAAGGTGCTGACTCCGCATCCGGGTGAAATGGCACGTCTTATAGGTAAGGAAATCAGCGAAATTAATGCTGACCGTATCAATATTGCTGCGCAATATGCTCAGGAATGGAATGCTGTGCTGGTGCTCAAGGGAGCACCGACCGTTATTGCCTGCCCGGACGGCACCGTTTATGTAAACAGCACCGGCTCCAGTGTTTTGGCTACAGGTGGCAGCGGTGATGTGCTGACAGGTATTATTGCCGGTCTGGCAGCACAGGAGATTACTTTGCAGGAGGCTGCTGTGTGCGGTGTTTACCTGCACGGAAAGGCTGCAGATATCAGCGGTATTGATATCGGACTGGCAGCAGGCGAGCTGGCGCAGTTTTTGCCAGAGGCTCGCTGTGAGGTTTTGAAGGGTAATTAATGCTTTAACGGTAATTTTGTTTACAGACTTCTGTAATTAGTGTTAAAATAAATTGTTGAAGTAAAATCTTTGGTAAGAGTATGTAAGTTTGCGAGGTGGAACTATTGCGCAAGATTTTCCTGCTGACGCTGCTGGCCTGCTGTATGCTTTTAGGCGCGGTTGCTCAGGCGGCGCAGATAACAGATGTAAAATGGGGTGTCAATAAAGCAGACGTGCTGCGTATTGTTGTTGATGTAACGGATACTGCAGGCTATGCTGTTGATATGGAAGGCGATACGTTGAATCTGACGGTGAATGCTGATAAGGGAGCGCAGGTGCCGCATAGCAAGGCTGTAAAAAGTTCTTTGGCTGATTCCTTGAAAATTGTTGATAAAGGCAGCTATACGGTGGTGCGTGTACCGCTGAAACAGCGTCTGCTGGAAAAAAGCTATAAGGCTTTCGTCTTAAAGAAGGATCCTGCAACAGGCCGTCCCTTCCGTGTAGTGCTTGATGTTACGCCGCGCCAGGCTTCCTACAGCGGTTCCGGTGCTGCAACTACCGTTGTAAGCAACAGACCTGTAGTAAGCAATCGTCCGACAAAAAATAACAGCAGTATCAAGAAAAATACCGTTATAAAAACAAGTACCGCAGCGGATAAGAAAGCGGACAAAAAGAAGAGCAGCAGTAAAAAGAAAAACGATAATAAGAAAAATACTGTTGCTACCAAAACAGAAACAACAGTAAATAAACCGGTCAATAAATCTGATGCTGATAAGCTCGCGGTAATCAAAGGAAACGGCAGGTTTCGCACCAGCGGCGGCCTTGACGGTAAAATTATTACCTTAGATGCAGGCCATGGCGGCAGTGATCCGGGTGCTATCGGCAGTGATGGTACCAAAGAAAAAAATATCACCTTGGCTATTACTAAGATAGTTAAAGAAATTTTGGAAGATAAGGGTGCCAAGGTTTATATGACGCGTACTACCGATGTAGATGTGTTCGGACCTAATGCCAGTGATGCAGAGGAACTGCAGGCACGTGTAAACGTAGGCGAAAAATATAATTCGGATATGTTTGTCAGCCTGCATATTAATTCTTCGGTCAATAAAAATATCGGCGGCTTTTCTACATACTATTATCCGAAAACCGATAATGATTTGCGCTTAGCTAAAAATATCCAAAATAAGCTGGCTGCTAATTTCGGTGTAGATGATTTGGGTGTACGTCAGGCAAACTTTTATGTTATCAAGCGTATCAGTATGCCGGCAGTTTTAGTAGAAATGTGCTTCATCAGCAATGAAAAGGAGCTGACCTTGATGAAGGGACAATGGTTCCAAAAGAAAACAGCTCGCTTGATTGCTGAAGGCATTGAAAAATATTTTGCATAATACGGAGGCGGCAAGAATGAGAAAGCTAATTTTATTGATGCTGCTTTTGTGTGCAGTAATAGCAAGCGGTTGCAGTGAAAATGTTCCGCCGAAAGAGGATGCCAAGAATGCAGCAACTGCAGCAGTGCAGGAAAAAAAGGATATCAGCTTTATTGTTTATCGTGCAGCTTCTGATGGCAGCGAAAAGCTGTTGCCGGAAAAAATTACGATGAAGGATAACGGCAAAAGTTTGCCGGAAAATGCTTTGATTGCTTTGGTGACTACTAAACCGCAGGACGCGAAGATGGATGATGTTGTACCTATCGGTACTAAGGTGCGCAGTCTTAAAATCGAGCAGGACGGCACTGCCTATGCTGATTTTACGCGCGAGCTGGCCAAGAAGGGACAAGGCTCCTATGGCGAGATGATGCTTTGCTACGCTATTACCAATACCTTGACAGAATTTCCGGAAATTAAGCGGGTACAAATTCTGATAGAAGGTAAAAAGGCTATTACCTTGAGTGGTCATATGGATATTGAGGATCCGCTGACGCGTAATACGACTTTATTGTAAAAACAAAGAAGCGGTACTGGTAAGTCTGGTGCCGCTTTTTCAAATTATTGATTACTATGGCAGGTGTTTTCTTTCCTGCCAAATGTGAGGAGAGTTGGTTATGGAAATTTATTTGCAGGACAGCGCTGCAACAGAAGCCTTGGGAAGACTTTTGGGCAAGCATGCAGCAAGCGGAGACGTTTTCTGCCTGAGCGGTGATCTTGGCGCAGGCAAAACACTGCTCAGCCGCGGTGTTGCTGTGGCCTTGGGAGCATCTGCGGAGGATGTCAACAGTCCTACCTTTGCCATCATGAATGTTTATCAGGGGCGTGAGCTGGAAATAAGGCATTTTGATCTATATCGCCTCAACCGTCCGGAGGAGCTGGAGGACATCGGCTTTGAGGAATATGCCGGAGGCGATGGCGTAACACTGATTGAATGGGCTGAGCTGTTTAAGGAGGAGCTGCCGGAGAAATATTTGCAGATTACTTTGCTGCACGATGGTGAAGGCCGTCGTGCTGTGCTGCAGGCTCTGGGTGAAAGATATGAAAAACTGCTGCGGGAGGTAGAAGAAGATGCTGACTTTGGCAATTGATACGGCCACCAAGGTGTGCACGATTGCATTATGCCGTGACAAGGAAATTTTAGCTGAATATACGATAAATATGGGGATGACACATAGCGAAGGTTTGCTGCCGCAATTAGACCAGCTGCTGCAGCGTACCGGTGTACAAAAGCAGGATATTGAGCTTTTGGCTGTAAGCATGGGCCCCGGTTCTTTTACCGGTCTGCGTATCGGTTTGGCAACGGCGGAGGCTATGGCCTACAGCTGGCAGTGCTGCCTGCACGGAGTAGATACTTTAAAGGCGATGGCCTATAATATCCAGTTCGAAGGCAGGGTACTGTCACCGGTGCTGGATGCGCAAAAGGGCAATTTTTATCAGGCCTTATATGAATGGCGTAACGGTGAGCTTGTGGAGCTTGCACCTGTTGAGGTTGTCAGTGCGGAAAAAGCATTAGAAAGAATTGCACTGCAGGGAACACCTGCGTTGCTTTTGGGCGAGTGCAGCAAGCTTGCGAAAAACGGTCTGCCGGATTTTATCAGCGTAGCACCGGAAGCATTGCGTATGCCAAAAGGCAGCTCTGTTGCTTTGGCTGCGTTAGCAGAATTTGATGCAGAAAACGATAAGAAAATTTTTGGCCTGGAGCCATACTATATCAGAAGATCGGAGGCTGAGGAATTGTGGGAGAAGAAGCACAAGCAACAATAAGCTTCAGAGCAATGACGGAAGCGGATATTCCGGCATTGGTTGCTATAGAGGCACAATCCTTTTATGATGCCTGGAATGAAAATATGCTGCGCAATGAAATAGCGAACGAGCTGACTACCTATCTGGTAATGGAATATGCCGGCAAGCTCGTCGGTTATGCAGGCTTCTGGTTGGTAGCCGGCGAAGCGCAGATTACCCGCGTGGCTGTTGCGGATGAAGAACGCGGTCAGGGCTATGGCACACGCCTGACGGCAGCGTTGGTCAACAAGGCCTGGGAGCTGGGCGCTACAGCTATGACGCTGGAGGTGCGCGAGGGAAATATTGCCGCGCAGAAGGTTTATCTGACCTGTGGCTTTGCCAGCGAAGGCATTCGTCCGAATTATTACGAAGACAATCATGAAAATGCAGTTATAATGTGGCTGTATAAAGAAGGAGCAGGCCATGAATAAAGAGCAGAAGGATGTATATATTTTAGGTATTGAAAGCAGCTGTGATGAAACTGCGGCTGCCGTAGTAAAGAATGGGCGTGAGGTACTGAGCAACATTATCTCCTCCCAAATCGTTATTCACCGTAAATTCGGCGGCGTTGTGCCGGAAATTGCTTCGCGTAAGCATATCGAGAATATTATGCCCGTTATTGACGAGGCTTTATCTCAGGCAGGCGTCGGCATGGAGCAGATAGATGCTGTTGCCGTTACCTACGGACCTGGTCTGGTCGGCGCGCTGCTTGTCGGTCTTTCGGCTGCCAAGGCGCTGGCCTGGGCAACGGATAAACCGTTGATAGGTGTCAACCATCTTGAAGGCCATGTATTTGCCAACTTTTTGGCAGACAGCGAGCTGAAGCCGCCGTTCATGGCTCTGGTTGTCAGCGGCGGACACACGGCGCTGCTGAAGGTTACCGGCTATAACAGCTTTGAGCTTTTGGGACAGACTCGTGATGATGCGGCAGGCGAAGCCTTCGACAAGATTGCCCGTGTTATGGGGTTGCCTTATCCCGGCGGTCCGGAAATTGAGCGTCTGGCATTGGATGGCAATGATCATGCTATTGATTTTCCGGTAGCTCGTTTGGATAAGCCTTATGAATTCAGCTTCAGTGGTCTGAAATCTGCCGTAATCAATTATCTGCACAATCAGCAGCAGGCAGGACGTGAGGTGAACCGCAGCGATGTTGCGGCATCCTTCCAGAGAGCTGTTGTTGATGCATTGGTTAAGGAAGCGGTGCATGCTATGCAGCATACAGGCTACAATAAAATTGTGCTGGCCGGCGGTGTTTCTGCCAACAAAACCTTGCAAAACACACTGGCAAAGGCTATGGAGGAGATTGGTGCCCAGCTGGTGCATCCGACACCGATTTTATGTACCGATAATGCTGTAATGATTGCCTGCCGCGGTTATTTTATGTATCAGGCCGGTAGCTTCAGTCCATTGGACTTAAACGCTAATCCATCTTTGAAATTAGGCTAAACAAGTGTCTTTTAAAGTGCATAAGCCTGTGGATATTGTGGATAAGCGGGCAATATCCACATATAAGCGCATTGCTGGTGTGGAAAAGCCTGTGGATATAGTGGATAAAATAGTGGATTAATTAGATAAAGCTGTGGAAAGGACAACAGCAGGAAGAAGAGGGGAAACATGCTGAGCAATTTAACAGCAGAACAAAGAAACAGTTTACAAGCTATGCCACAGGTACTCGGTCTGGCGGCAGATATAGCACATGCTGCTGTGACGATTTATCTGCCGGGAGAGAATAAAAAGTTTTTTAATGTTTATAAGCAGGAGCAGCCGATGACACAGGTCGGAAATGTGCGCCCGGATATGACTGGCCGGCGTGTACGTGCGGTTGAAGAGCCGCTCGTTGCGCGTGTGCTGCAGAAAAACGTGCCTGTGAACGGCAAGCGTGAATGGGCTTTGGGCATGTTCAACAGTCTGAAGGTTTTTCCGCTGCGCGACAGCCGCGGACATTGCTACGGTGCCGTCAGCTTTGAAAGTGCTGCTCCCGATGATATCATTATTGCTCAGTCGCTGGAGCTTTTGTGCAATCTGCGCCAGGATGTCAGCAATAACAGCAACTATCAGCGGCTGCGGCCTTCTGACGGCATTATGGTAGTAGATGCCAACAGAGTGATTGTTGCTGCCAACAACCGTGCGCGTCACATGTTTGACGTTATGGATATTTCTCATCTTGTCGGCTGCCGTACCAATGATGTTGCTATCAATTGGCCGCTGGTCGGTATGGTTATGGAAACAGGCACGGCGGAAAGCAAGGAATTTACGATGCATGGCATTTTGCTTTCCATACGTATTCTGCCGGTAATTCCCAGGCCGAAGGCCGGTTGTGCTATTGTTATTTTGCAAGATATTACCGAGCTGCGCAAAAAGGACGAGGAGCTGCTGATAAAATCTGTTGTAATTAAAGAGATTCATCACCGCGTAAAGAACAATCTGCAGACCATCGCCAGTCTGCTGCGCCTGCAGGAGCGTCGCGCACAGTGTGACGAAACTAAAATAGTTCTGCGTGACTGCGTCAACAGAGTCAACAGTATTGCTATTGTGCATGAGTATCTTTCGCAGCAGGATACCGGTCTGATTGATGTCGGCAAGGTGGCCAAGGGAATTTACCAGGCGATTATCAGCAGTATGTTGCATCCGGAGTTTGTTCTGCATGCCGATTTCAAAGCAGATCCTGTACAGCTGCCGTCTGATAAGGCAACAAGCATCGCTTTGATTCTCAACGAATTATTGCAGAATACTATAGAACATGCTTACGAAGGACGGATGAGCGGCAGTCTTAAGGTGCGCTTTGCGGAAGAAAGCAAGCGTTATGTTTTGTCAATTGCCGATGACGGTGTAGGCCTTCCGGAAGGTTTTTCATTAAACAGCAGCCGTCAAAGCTTAGGCCTGAAAATTATTAAGACTATGGCGGAAGCAGACCTGCAGGGAAGCTTTAGCTTGACGAATCGTGAGGATGGCGGTACACTTGCTTTAGTAACAATTCCAAA
>CAKQHU010000042.1 GCA_934234275.1 uncultured Phascolarctobacterium sp. | reverse complement strand
AGCAACAGATGAATTTTCCTGCGTGTGTTATTTTTACACCAAAATATTTTACCATAAATTCCGCAAGCAGGCAAGAGCTTTTTACTGCTTGCGGCGGGTAAATGTTAAATTTTTTACATTATAAGTGTTGATTACAAAGCAAGTCTGCTAATAAGGCAAGATTGTAACCAAATGTATAAGCCTGCAGTCAGCCTTCCCTATCATATTCTTTTTAACCCATAACATTGCTGAGCAGAAACTTAACATCCTCAAAGCTCAACGGCTTGCCGTGCGCCAGGCTGTTGCGATACTCACGGAATCTTTCCAGACGATTATATTCCTTTGAATCATCCATTGACAGGCGCCCAGTACCAATCGCATAGGTCAAATCCTTCAGCTCCAGCTCCTCCGGCGAATCAAGGTCACCAAAATTGGTTTTATAGGGAAACTGAAGCTTATCCTTAATCTGCTTGCTCATCTTCTGAATAAGATAAACTCTATAGCGTTCAATTTCGGGGAACAGTATTTTAAGCTGAGCCTGCCAGACAAGATAATCAATCCTGCTACGGTCTTCTGCTAAGGCAAAATCACTGCCATCACTACGGCAATTGTCGGCAACAAGCTGCACCAGAGTATCATAAGGATTTTCCATAAAACGACGCTGTTCATTGATGCATAGCGGGATAAGCTCAATATCCTTGCAGCATGAGGTAACAAGCTGAGAAAGATACGTAATCAGTGAATCCTTGATATCAGCCTCTGAAGCTAAAACAGATGCGTAGGTATACCTCACATATTCAGGGATTTCGTCGCCGATATTGTATACCTCAAAAAACCTTTTCTCCGGCAAATTCTCAAAAGAATCATCAATTTCCAGCAGAAATACAGCCTTCCTTTTTTCTTTGCCAGAAGCCTTATAGTATTCGCTGATAAAACTCAACCAATCATCAAGCTGATTTTTGTCCTCCAGCTTTACCCAAAGAATCTTGTCGCTTAACGTCAAATCCTCGCATTTTCCCAAAAACGCGCCAACTGATTCTGGTGGACGATAATATACGCGCACCGCTTCACGGCAAAAATTTTGCAACATATAGTTTCCGACATCAGCCTCAGAATAATTGACTTGCTTTATCTCCTGTTCCGTTAAATCTATTTCAATCTTTTCCGCAAGAACCTCACGAAAATCATCAACCCAAGGTGTTAACGCGGAAAAGTTCAGGATAACATTTTTCTCGTTTTCTACAGCCTTGAAAACGGAGTCAATTATTCTCCGCGCACCGCTTATTTCTTTCCACCATAAGTTATTCATCGCTATCCCCCATATATTTTTCCAGCTCCTGTTCCAAATATGCCTTAGTTCCCATCATTTGGAAGAAGCTGAAATGTGTGAAGCGATAACCATGCTCACCATTATGCTGCAAAACATTAAGCTCGCGCATTTCCTCCATCAATGCTGCCACCTTTTCCGGACTCAGCGCTGCAATATCCTTAATTTCAAAGTCCTTGGCAAATGTCAGGACATCCTTCGGAGTAACACAGATTCCCTCATCATTCTTATACAGATATGCAGTAATCATTGCTATAAGCAGATAATAATTATCACTGCCCACCGTCAGGGTAATAAAGAACTTCTGACGGATCTCCTCCTGCAGATTATCCTCGCCCAGCACCTTCTTGATATGATCCTCGGATACATAATACGGCGGTGTGCCTGCTTCCTTGTAGCCGGCATAGCCATTTTTCATAGCCTCAATAAGCTTAGTGCAGTAAAGCTGAAGCATGCCGGGGAAGGAGTTGGTGTGACTGAGGATGGCAGAAACCAAGGTATCGGTTTCCACATCATCGCGAAATCTGAAGCCAAGATAGGACAAGGGATATTCCAACAGCTCCTTAGCTTCTGCATACTTAAAGGGCTTTACTGTCATGCTGCTGAGCTGCGGTAAAACAGAATTGTCATTCAGCGCAGCCTCATGCTCAAATCTCAGAACATCACGTAAGCCGGCAACGACAAACTTAAAACGTCCTTCACCCACAGCCTGAATATCCTTCAAAGCATCAAAGGGCTTATACTGTACGTCTTTACAGCTATCGAGGAAAGCATCTGCTTCATCAAGCAACAACAGGAAGTAGTGAATCGGTTTAGCTTCATCCTTCAGACGCATTCTGATACTCATAGCAAGCTTGCGCCAATCACTTGTAATATCCTTCTCTTCAAGAATATCTGCAATAACAAGCTCCTCGCTGATTTTCAAAGCAGTTTCAGTATAATTCCGCCCCTTAATATCGATATAAACAGCGCGGTCACCAGATTCATTCTTGTCGATATCCTTTTTTGCCTTCATAAGCAGGGCAGATTTACCAAGCTGACGGCCACCATAAACAATATTAACGCCATTGACATCCTTAATCTTTTTCAATTCTTCCTTACGACCGATGAAAAGCTCTGATGGCATCGGCTTGGAAGAATCGGCAACATACGGCTGATAATAGGTAAACGGCATAATGATATGCAGAAGCTGTTTGGTAATCGTCTGCTCGGAATAATTATCATACAGATATTTCAGGACAACACGGTCAAGCACAGCAAAAATTTTACAATTTGCCTTACCTTTGACCAGAAGTGCCAATCTTCTTCTAGCGCTCTCCTTCAAGGCATAATCAAGAATGATAAGCGTATGCTTTTCGTCGCCTATATTGTTAAAAATCTCCACAAGTCTTTCAGCATCATAAGCGCCAAAGATATAAACTATTCTAAAGCCATCCGTTTCACCCAAAGAGCCAAAGGCCGGTACAGGATAATTGTAATTGTTGACACGCCCGCCCAAAGCTTTTTGCAGCTTAACAAAAAAGCTGGGGAATTTGCCGTCAACCTTATCCATTTTGTCCACGGTTGCCAGCTTAAAGCCTAATGAGCTGAGCAGTTCATCAGGCTTAATATCGTTATTGCCTTTCGGCCAGGCATTCAGGAGACGTTCAGCAGCTCTTGTATCCTTATTGGCAGTTCTGTACGGTTTAACCTGAGCACGCAGTGTTTTATCGTTATTTGCTACACTTTTGATGTAGTTATTATAATGATTCAGAAGATCCTGCAGATAATCCTGCATCTCCAGCTCCTGCAGACTTTCATAATCATCATTTTCCAGACGATTAAGCAGCTCCTCTGCTGAAGAATACTTTTGACTGTCAATGCACTGTCTGATGCTTTCAATCAGCTTATTGGCAGCTTCGTTTTCCTTGAGCTCCTGATGCGCCAGAAGAAAATTCTCCAAGTTTTGCTTCAAAGCATCGCCCTGAACAACAGCATCTCTTTGAATTTTATTTTTAAATTCAACCAATACCTTTTTAAAGAAGCCGTAATTGTCATCCTCCTGTGCTGCCTCATAAAGCAGGCCGGCAGTCTGAAGAATTATTTCCTTCTTGTTTTCCTCTGTATTATCAATCTGTCCGTAGCTTTGGAACAAGGCAAGCTCATCAGAGAAATCCTCAAACTCCTTCTTCGCCTGTTTTTTAGCGAAGTCCAAAGCCATGGCAACCTTATAATTCTTCATAAATTCGGCTTCAAAGCCAGGCTGCTGATCGTTGATGTAGCCGGTGAGCAAGCGCAGGCTACCATAATTATCATCGGAGATAATACTTTGTACAATATCAGTATCTTTCTCCATGATGCCCTTAAGACGCACCTGCAAATCCATCAGCGTATCACCGCCCTCAAAGGCGTGCTTTTCAATACGCGTCAATGTACCCATCGCCGGCAATTCTTTGATATCACGGTATTCAGGCTGATAGTTTTCATTAAGCAGGACGCAGGAATCGCCTAAGAACGGCAGATAAAAATACTTGCCTGTAAATTCAGGGGTATCTCCGTTCATTTTGGCATAAACATCCTGCAAGGTCTGGATAAGCACAAGCTTATAGCCATAATCCTTATCTGCCTGCTTTGCTTGAGACTCGTACTCTGCAATAATCTCCTGGAACAGTCTGGATGTTGTCTTATACGCCTTTTGATAATCCGGGTAAGCCTTGTCATCCTCATCAGCATTATTGATTTCCTCAACTACTACCAGATATTCGCAAATAAGCTTGCCAATTTCCTCCAGGCGATGGCGCAGATTAACACGAGGTCCGCTTACCAGCTTAGATGTTTTCTTTTTATTTCTAATCAGATTACCGGCAACATCCCAGGCAATATCAATAAGCTCATCAACTTTATTAATATTGATGTTTTCTACTGCTACAGGAGCATTTTCCTTAATGAAATGTTCCTGAAGATACTGCTTCATAAGCTCTATGGCAGCTTCATCCTGCTCCTTTTCGGCAATCATATCCAGGAAGCTGGCTAAATCGCTGTTTCCCCTAAATAGATGCTCCAGCGTTTTGCCAAATCTGGCATTGGTAATAGCTACATTATATGATTGCTCGGAAGCAAGCTTTTTCTGCTCCATAGCCTTTGGGGCGAAAATATCCAGCTTGGCTTTCAGCGCTGCAATATCGCTTTTCTTATAATCAGCAAATTTACCCATACCGCAATGATGTTCTTTTTTGAACATGCGCAGAATATCGATAAGATGCTTCAGCTTATCATTGCTTACTAAAAGCTTATCCTCAGCAAAGGAATCCATCATTGAATCGATTGCATAATCGTACAAGCATTGGTTAGAGTAGAAATTACGCAGGATAGCTGCTGCAAGATAATAGCTGTTTGCCTCACAGCCATCTGCCAGGTAGGTATTTGCTATCTGATCAGAATTGTAGGTGCAGGCAGCAAGCGGATCGTTTACCGCATACGCCAATTGCAGGTATTCATCCTTAAACGAAGCGTCCAGCTCCGCTAACCTTTTAAGATACGCACACGCACAATAGGTTTTTCCGGTCATGAGTATTTTTTTGTACGTTGCATAATACTCATCCTTTTCCTGCTGTGTCAGCGGATGCAAAGCAACATCATCTGCTGAAATTTCGATCTGTTTTTTATTGGTGTCGCTTGCAACAGCCATCTCATCTGCGTCTGCTACAGCTTCATCAGGCAATGCTGCCTTCTCGTTTTCGGTAATGGCTGGTGCCGGTGCAGGCTCTAAAGCAGCTTCTACTTCAGCCGGCGGTGCAGACTTCTCTTCTGTTTCCGACTCTTGAATATCATCACTATCTGTAACTGTCTTTTCTGCCTGAGCCTCAGTAGCATCATTACTTGAAACTGTCATTTCTGACTGTGCTGCAGTAGCATCACTGCCTGTAACTGTCTTTGCCGGCTTACCTACCGCAACCTGTTCATCGCTGGCAATAACGTCAGCAGCAGTTTCTATAAGCTCATCTAATTCAGTAATGACATGATTATCATTATAAGAGCATAACTGCTCCTTATTTAAGGTGTAATAATACTTAGCTTTAGCAGTAAAATCATCGCCTATAGCTTCAGCAAGCCAGGAGCCTAACCCCTTTACGCAGGCTTCCTCAAAGGCAATAAAAATTACGGAATTAGTATTTTGCCATTTAGCTTTAAAGTCTGAGAAGCCCTTATAGAAGCGTACTACATCCTCCTCATTAGCCAAATTGAATGCAATTACCAAGGCTGATACTTCACTTTTGCCTTTTTTTATAGTACATGCGCCAAGCCAGAATTTACCATCATGGTCAAACGAATCGCCAAGTACCTGCACGTTATTTTCAACAGACAAGTATTTGATAATATCTGCAA
Source organism: uncultured Phascolarctobacterium sp. (assembly GCA_934234275.1). Lineage (GTDB taxonomy): Bacteria > Bacillota > Negativicutes > Acidaminococcales > Acidaminococcaceae > Phascolarctobacterium_A. Next base: position 3,844 of record CAKQHU010000042.1, on the reverse strand, counting down.
AGCTTACGTATAACAGCATCAGGTCGAATGCTTTACGCTCAACTAAATGGTCAACCACTTTTTTTCTCTCAAGAAACTGATGCTGCATAGATAATGCTTTACTATCTTTTTTTAACGTATAATTAAAGGCTTTAAAGCCTCTGGATGTTATCGTAAAAAAGCATCTATCATTTCCACAATCATACTTGACTGCATAACCATATTTTTTCAAATTTTCAAGAGTGAAATTAAAGTTGTCCAAAGAATCTTCTGCTGTTCTCTTAGAAAGCTTTCCGTTTGCAGCAAGAATCCATTTAGCATTTACTAACGAATTGGAATGTAATTCTATTACACTATCAACAGTACAACCAATATCAATTATTTTTTTTCTTTCTCTCGTAGCTACAGATGCTGTAATCGGTTTATTCTCTTTATCAGCAGCTCTGCTGATTTCAGGTTCTATGGTAACAGAAGAAAAGATTTCCTTAGGCATAGGTGCAGCAGGCATAACAAAGTCTATTTCGGCCTTTTCTTCAGCAGCAACCGTAATATCACTGCCTTCCTTGTCCTTTTTTGCTTCATTAGCTACAGAATTAGCCTCTGCTTCTGTGACTTCATCGGCAGCAGGCTCAGTCTTATCCTCTGCTACCTCGCTGGCAACAGGCTCAGGCTTAACTGCTACCTCGCTGACAGCAAGCTCTGGCTTATCCTCTACTACTTCACTGGCAACAGGTTTAGGCTCAGCTTCTGCTACTTCACTGGCAACAGGTTTAGGCTCAGCTTCTGCTACTGCAACAGCTTTATCTTCAGCTGTTGCTTCTACTGTCGCTTCATTGCTGGCAGGCTTAACCTCAGGTACTGCTACTTCGTTAGTAACAGGCTCAGAAGTATCCTCTGCTGCCGTAGCCATAGTTTCAATATAATAGCCTGCCTTATCCTCTAACAGATTGCAAATAAGCTCAAAACCAAATTGTATAGATACGTTAGTAAGTAGGCTCTTCTCGCCATCATAAAATTGCTTAAATTCAACATACTTCTGCAGTTGGTCCTTAGCTTCCGTAACCGATAAGCTCTCAATGCTGATATTTTTAAGCGATTCCTTTTGAGCTACAAGGATTTCTTCTATCTCTGCTTTTCTGCAATGCAAAGCATTAAAGAAATCAACTGCATCAATAAAAACAGCCTTTAAGGACAATTCATGCTGCAAGTTGCTGATATTCTCAGCAGCCTCCGTAAGCTTCTGCGGCAAAGAACCAAGAGACAGGTTCTGGTAAATAGTCCCTAACTGGTTTTGTATTGTTGTTATGTTAGCCAATGTATTTTGCACACCGGCTGCCGTTTCACTGTCTAAAAAATCATCATTTTGAATGCTCTTTAAAAGCTTCGAGCAGTCTTCCTGAAAGTCTGCAAACTGTCTTCGAAGATTTTCTAACTTAGCGAGCGCATCTTTTGTTAATTCCTGTTTAACCATGAACAAAACTCCTTCGCTAATAAATATAACAAGAGAACTGAGTAAGTAAAATTAATTTGTTACTTACATATTATATCATATTTTTTCTGATAATTCCTAATGACATATCATTTAACAGCAGAATTCTTAACTTTACTTCAACCTTACAGAATATACCCCAGATATGCCGCATAGCACACCAGCATCAGTGCACCTGCCCAGCGCTGCAGTTTTTGCGTACGCAGCACGCACAACCACAGAAGCACTGCCGCACCAAGCGCTACATAAGTATCAAAGTTGAAGGCAGATGCGAAGGGAATGTCGATAATCAACGAAGATAAGCCTACTACGAAAAGAATATTGAAAATGTTGCTGCCGACGATATTGCCGATGGCAATATCCGCATTGCCGCGACGTGCCGCCGCTACAGATGTAAACAGCTCCGGCAGTGAGGTTCCCAAAGCCACAATTGTCAGGCCGATAAAACGCTCGCTGAGTCCTGCATAGGTTGCAATAGAGGTTGCTGCGCCTACGGTAACATTACTGCCCGCAATAATCAGCGCCAGACCGCCCACTGCGCCCAAAAGGCAGCGTCCCAGCGGCAGGCCGGGCTCCTCCAGGTCACTGTCGACATTGCTTTTCATCGCCATTGTGTACAGATACATCATATATACGGCAAAGGCTACCATAAGCACACCGCCGTCCGCCAGACTGATGCTGCCGTCGCGTCCCTGATAAAAAAGCAGTGCGGTAATGGCAATCATGAAGGGCATTTCGATGCGTACGGTAGAACGCGCTACCGCAATCGGCACAATAGAAGCCGCAAGGCCGAGAATCACGAGGATATTAAGAATGTTACTGCCAAGAATATTACCGATGGTAATATCAGCGTTACCCTTCATCGCCGCCGCGATACTTACCGCTGCCTCCGGTGCGCTCGTGCCCATTGCTACGATAGTAAGGCCGATTACCAGCTGCGGAATGCCGAAGCGCATGGCAATGCCTGCTGCACCTTCAACGAACCAATCCGCACCCTTACCGAGCATCATAAAGCCTAAAGCCAACAAAACAAACTGTAAAGCTATTTCCATTTTCTTCCTCCTTGATTTGCAGCCGTCCCTAAAAACAAAAAAGCGAGACATTGCTGCAATAAAATTACAACAAAGTCTCGCTACTTAGTCACAAAGCCGGATTGCCGAAGCAATCGTACTGACGACAGAGTGAACACGCCATGCGTGCAAGCTACTCCCTTTATATGCATAGTTTATCCAAACGCCGGGAGTTTGTCAAGTAAAATTTAGCTTCTTTTGAACAGCTTGCCGAAAAGCGGTGAAAGCAGTGATAAAAGCGCTGCCATCAGGAAGAACAGGCACAGCGGTCGTTGGAAGAAAATAGCAAAGCTGCCATCACTCATAATCAGCGAGCCGACAAAGTTCTGCTCTGCCATACCGCCAAGGATAATGCCGATGATAATCGCCGACATAGAAAAGCCCAGCTTATTCATAAAGTAACCTAAGAAACCGCTTGCTACCATCAGATAAACATCGTTCAGCGAATTATTGTAGGAATAAGTGCCCACGAAGGTCATCATCACGATAATCGGCAGCAGAATGTGTACAGGCACGTTAACAACCTTCATAAAAAGTCTGATTAACGAAAAGCCCATGATACCCATAATCACGTTAGCTAAAAGCAAACCGATGAAGATAGCATAAACATCAGGCGCCTTCTCTACAAAAAGCAAGGGACCGGGCTGCAAACCCTGAACCATCAGCGCACCCATCATAATTGCCGTTGCGCCGTCACCGGGGATACCCAGCGTCAGCACCGGGATGAAGGCACCGCCGGATACAGCGTTGTTGCCTGCCTCGGAGGCTACAATGCCCTCGGGCTCGCCGTTGCCGAAGTTCTTGCTGTGCTTGGACCAGCGTTTCGCCTGATCGTAGGAAACAAAGGAAGCGATATCGCCGCCGGTACCGGGCACACAGCCGATAAAGGTACCGATGAAGGAGGAACGCAAAAGCGTGGTAAACACTCTCTTGATATCATCAAACGAAGGCAGCAGACGGTCCAGCATCATGTGCTGCTCCTGACGTTCATTATGATAATAATCCTCAATACTGCTCAACACCTGCGCAAAGGCGAACACGCCAATCAGCACAGGGATAAAGGATACACCGCCCATAAAATAGTTGGTGTCCAGGGTGAAGCGGATTGCACCGCTCATACCGTCAATGCCAACTGTTGCCAGGAACAGGCCGATAAGACCACCCATAATGCCCTTGATAACACTGCCGGAGGAAACGCTCGTAATAATGCTAAGGCCGAAAATAGCCAGAGCAAAATATTCCGGCTTGGAAAACTGTAGTGCAACCTTCGCCAGCTGCGGTGCCAGCAAAATCAGGCAGATGGTAC
>CAKQHU010000041.1 GCA_934234275.1 uncultured Phascolarctobacterium sp. | reverse complement strand
AGACGGTCGGCCAGCTTAATCAGTACAACGCGGATATCGCGTGCCATCGCCAAAAACATTTTGCGATAGTTTTCAATCTGGCGATCTTCCTTGGAAATATATTCAATTTTGCCCAGCTTGGTAACACCATCTACCAGATTTGCTACCACGGTGCCGAACTGCTCTTTGATATATTCCAGCTTGTAATCCGTATCCTCTACCACATCATGCAGGAAGGCAGCAGCCAGTGTTTTATCATCCATCTGCAGTCCTACAAGGATGCTGACAACGCCAATCGGATGGATGATGTACGGTTCACCTGATTTACGTGTCTGCGTTGCGTGTGCCTTGGCTGCCAGCTCATAGGCCTTACGGACAAAAGCTACCTGCTCCGGCGTAAGATATTCTTCTATACGCGCAAACAATTCATCTATATCAGTAATATTAGTTATTGCGTTTGTTGAGGGCATTCTCCCCACTCCCATCTGCACTTCATCAGCAGCGCAACAGCTCGTGCTGACTCAGGCGGTAATTTTCTTTATAAATGTGCTCCAAACGCTCTCTTTCCTGCTGCAGGGTTACATATAGGGGTGCATCCTCCAGCGAGCAGCGTTTAATAGCAGCTTTTTCTATTATACCATTATTATAGCGGATAAAGCCAAGCTCTTCCATAATTTTTACAGCTTGTTCACTTATTTGTTCCGCATGAACAGACAAAAGCTCATCGATGCTCACGGTCGTCCGCATTTTGAGTGCATTCATCACCAGCTTATAGGCCTGCATCATCGCATCCCTGTCCGGATGCGTCAACGCCAGGCACTGCAGCTGCTCCTGTAAATCCGGCTGATTGAAGAGCATGGTTACATGTTTTGCTCCCTGCTGCCGCAGTCTGCGCATAATATCCGCCAACGGATAAGCAGGCAAATCCAACAGCACTATTTCTTCGGCCTGCTGCAGCCTTTCCTTGCTCATCCCGGCAGCCTCCTCATAGGAAGCCAGCTCCAGATAATCCCCTGCAGTCTGCAGCACCTCGGCGGGCAGCGACTGCTTATCTTCGGTATAAGCAAGCACCTTGTTATGCACCTTGGCCAACCCCAGCAGCAGACGCCATTTATCATCGGCAGCCTGACGCATATCCCCCAGCGTCACCTGCTGATGAATGCTTACGGCCTGCAGCTGCACGCTCGTTTCGTTATTCCAGACATTTATTTTCGGCTGAAAGGCAACATCAGCCACCATATTTTCAAACATATACGGCAGCAAATCCGCATTATTCCACATCAGGCCGCGATAGGAATTATAGCCCTTATCCAGCACAAACTGCAAATGATTGCGCTCCTTGCCCATAGCGCGCTGATTATGCAGCAGCGCCTGACGGAAAGCAAATACAGGTGCCTGATTTTCGCAGCCGCAGGGCTCCAGCAGTGCCAGCTGCTGCAAATCCCTAATGCTGATTTCGCTGCTGCCGCTCAAAACACAGTCAATAGCCTGATGCGGCAGATAATCCTCCGGGCACAGCTTTTGCGCAACGTATTCACGGAAGCGGCGCTTAAATTCCGGCAGCAGCTCTGCCGGCAGCGTGAGGCCTGCAGCCTGATGGTGACCGCCGTACTGCGTCAGCAAATCACGCTCGGCATCTATCGCCTCGTAAAGATTGAGCGCCGGAATACTGCGGCAGCTGCCCTTGGCAACTCCGTTGTTCAGGCTGATAAGAATCGTCGGCAGGTGGTACTTGTCTACCAGGCGTGAAGCCACGATACCGATAACGCCCTGATGCCAGCCTTCGGAAGCAAGCACGATTGCCGTATCGATATGCTTTTCCTGCGCCAGCTGTGCTTCCGCCTCTTCCATAATCTGACGGCTGATTTCCTGACGCAGTGTGTTTTCACGGTTAAGCTCAGCGGCAATCTGCTCCGCCTTAACACTGTCGTCGCTCACCAAAAGCTCCACCGCCAGCTGCGCATGCTCCAGCCTGCCCACGGCGTTCAGGCGCGGTGCCAGACCGAAGCCGATGTTATCGGAAGCAATGCTTGTTTCCGGACAGCCGCTGGCCTTAATCAAGGCACGCAGTCCCACCAGCTTCGTTGTTTCCATAGCCTTCAGGCCACGGCGCACCAGCTCGCGGTTTTCACCGACGAGCGGCACAATATCCGCTACCGTTCCCAGCGCCGCCAGCTCCGTCAGCCCTTGCCACTCTGGCAGCTTGCCCGGCTCACGCTGCTCCAGCGCCTGACACAGCTTGAAGGCAATGCCTACACCGCTCAAATGCTTAAACGGATAGCCGCAGTCGCGCTGCTTGGCGTTGATGATTGCGTAAGCAGGAGGCAGAACCTCCGGCACCGTATGGTGGTCCGTAATAATAATATCCAAAGACTTCGGCGCATTGGCTACCTCGTGCAGGCCGCTGATGCCGCAGTCCACGGTAATCACCAGCGTTGTACCCTTTTCCGCAATATTTTTCAAAGCTTCGTCATTCAGGCCGTAGCCCTCGCTTTTGCGCTGCGGAATGTAGGTGGCAACCTTGCCGCCGCGTTGCTTCAGATACAGGTACAACAAGGAAGATGCACTGATTCCGTCCACATCATAGTCGCCGTAAACAGTAATCTGCTCTCCCACCGCCAGGGCCCGTTCTATACGCTCAACTGAACGCTGCATATCCTTCAGCAGGAACGGGTCATGAAAGGGTGTGGCACTGCCATACAGAAAATCGCGCATTGAGCCTGCATCCCGCAGACCGCGTTCCAATAAAATACCGGTGACCATCGGCGAAATATTCAGTTCCTCCGCCAAATAGTCTGCCATCTGACTGTTATATTCTTTTATATCCCAAATTCGTTCCTTGTGCATCATTGGCGGCTACCGCTCTCAGCAGCAGACTTGTCGGCAGCCGGTTCAGCCTGCTTGGCAGCAGCCTCTGCCTGTGCCGCCTCATTATGCAGCAGCTGGGTGTGCTGCAGCATGGCAACGCGCTCCTGCAAGCGCTTGTTTTCTGCCTGCAGCTGCTGCATTTCCTCACGCATTTTTTTATCCTTCAGATAATGCTTGGCCTTCATCGTCAGCAAGAAGCAGGTGGCAACCAGCACGCCCATTAAAAATGCACCGAGAATTACCAACACCAGTGAAGCGCTGAAGCTCCAGAAAACAAAGTTCAACGATACTGCTACCGCATTCTGCACGGCAAACAATGCTACTATCATACAAATAATTATAACTAAGATTAAAAACGGCATTCAGCTCAACTCCTTTAGTAGTATAAATTTTAATATATTATAACTGTTATAATTCTGCCAGCATACAAAAAAATCCTGCTTATAAAGCAGGATTTTTAGTGTATACATGCTCATTTAAGGCCTGATTGTATTTAGTCCGCAAAGACTGACCACAGACTGCTATTTTTTCTTCAGCTTCTCCAAAATAAAGGCTGTCACACGGCTCTGCTTGTCAACCTCCAGCGCAAAACGCAGCGGCTGCTCCTTGTCATCCTGCCAAAAATATTCGTAGGTCGTATTATCGGCAGCATAAACAACCGCATCAGGCAAACCGTACTGTCCTACAGCTCTGCCGGCACTGTCACCGATGCTTACGCCGCGCATTGTAATATACTTGGGATCAACTACGCGGATTGCCTCCACAGCCTTTTTTTTGCGGGCAACACTGATTACGGCACCCTCAAATGTATAGTTTATCTGCTTACGCTTTTTATCTATTTTCTCCTGCTTGACGGCACCCAGGCGCTCCTCGGCCTCCTGCTCATCGAACTGCTGTCCGAGTGCTGCATAGCCAAGAGCAAAATCCTCCTGCGTCAGCTCATCTCTGCTGCCGGCAACGGTATAGGGTGCATAGATAAAGCCGTCCACACCGTCCGATTCGGCCTCCAGCCAGTCACCGCTTTGACGGATAACACGCAGCAGCGAATGATGCGGCAGCACCTTCAAAACATTGCCGTCCTCGGCGGCACTGCGAAAGTTGATATCATCCTCTTCCAGAACCACAAAGCTTCCCTTATCATAGCCCTTGATTTTTTCACCCGTATAAAACGCTTCCTGCTTCTCGGCAGCAGCGCACAGCTGCATTCCCGCTGCCAATAAAAGTGTCAGACCAATTGTTTTGAGCAATCTCATTGCCAGTGCATCTCCTAACTAAATTCCGTAAGCGGCATGTGCCAGCTCCTGCACAGCCTTAACAGTATATTGCGAAGTACTGTATAAATAATTGTCATGCAGACTTTGTACGCGGCCGTTCTTTACAGCCTTAATGCTTTTATAGGCTGGATTTTGTAAAATGCGCTGACGGAATTGCTCCGGGTCGCCTTTTTTACTGTAATCCCAGCTCGGAGTAATAATCAGCTCCGGATTAAGCTCCAGCATTTTTTCCTCCGACAGGTTCCCCTGATACGGAATATCCATGCCGTCGAGCGCGTTATGTACGCCTGCATAATAGCACAGGCCGCTGAAGGTGCCCCTCATGCCCAGCGGTCCGGTAAAGGACAGCGCCAGCACATTAAGCGGCTTATCGCCTGCAGCCTGCAGCGCCTGCTTGCGCACTGCCTCCAGCTGTGTTTCCATATTTTTCGCCATTTCCTCGCCCTTGGCCTCCTCGCCTACGGCAGAGCCGATTTCCTTAATAAACTTAAAGATATCCTGCACATTGTTCGGCGTATGGCACACATAAACCTTGAGTCCCGCGCTGCGCAGTCCCTGAATCGGCTCCACGGTATAATCCGGGATAATAACCAGATCGGGCTGCATAGCCAAAACGCTTTCCAGATTGCTTCCCTGCGCCCTGCCCTGCACTGTTTTAACCTTATCACCGGCACTGCAGATACCGGGGTCATCAGCCAGAAGCGACAACGCAACCAGTCGCTTACTGTCAACCATATCCAGCAAAATTTCATCGGCAGATACGTTCAGGCTCACAATACGCTGCGGCTTTTCGCTGAAGCTCAGCTTGGTGCCCGTCGCATCCGTCACCGTGTACAAAACCTTACCGCTGTCGGCGGTATTTTTCTCCTGCGGTCCGCAGCCGGCAAGCAGCAGACACAGCAGCAGGCAAACTAAGAACAGAATTTTTTTCATAATATACCTCGCCCAAAAATAATATTTATTTCTATCTGTTACTTATTATACAAAAAAGGCGGAAAATATGCAAATTCACCGGCTGCTTGCGGCTTCCGCTGCAACTCAGTGCTGTAAAAAGGCTCCGGCCATCCCCACATATTCGTGCAAAGCCATACAGGTAACGTCAAAGGCCTGCAGCTGCGGCACCAGCCAGCGCGGATTAAACTTGCCCTGCGGATTGAGCGTGTAATCGCAGGGATAGGCGGCAACCTTAACGCCCTGCTCGCCTAAATAACGCTCAAAGAACTGCATACTGCGAGGCATATGCAGCGCACTTGTCAGCAGCAGCACGTTGTTGTAGCCGCGCTCATGACAGAGTGCGGCAGTATAAGCAGCATTTTCCTTCGTTGTTCTGGCCTGCGTTTCAACGATAATCTGCTCCTGCGGCAGCCCCAGCTGCAGCAGAATACGCTCGGCGACAAGCGCCTCGCTCACGCCGTCGCTGAATACCTGCCCACCGCTGATGAGCACCGGCAGCGAATGCTGTTTTGCCAGACGTGCTGCCGTCAGCAGACGCGCCGCTCCGGCCGACATCAGGCCTCCGCGCTCAGTACCGTCCGGTGCGGAACCGACGCTGCCGCCGCCAAGAACAACTATCACCTGCGCAGCGTCAGGCTGCTGCTGAATATAACGGTTCTCCAACGGCTGTCCCAACAGCTTGGCTCCCAATAAGGTAGAGCTGAAGTATAACAGCAGCGTCAAAAAAGCGCTCAAGCTGAAAGGCAAAAGGCCGAAGCGCTTGCGCTGCCGCCACAAATAAACACTCAGTATGATTCCCAGCAGCACAAACAAACCCGGAGGCAATAAAAAGGCTGCGATAAATTTTAAGATATAAATCATTCCAGTTCTCCTTAACAGTACCGATAAAAACAAAAGCTTCTCTTGCAATATCACCTATTATTTTAGCTTTTTCAGCCGTCAAAAACAAGAAAAATAGCCTGCGGCATTCATTTTTCCGAATGCACACAGGCTATAAGTTTTAATATTAATCTCTGCCGGGTTTCAGCTTACGCAGCATCATCCATAACGGACCTGCGAGGAAGGTGGAGGTATAAGCACCACTGGAGAAGCCTACCAGCATCGCAAAAGAGAAGTTGCGGATAGTTTCACCGCCCCAGATGAAGATAGCTACAACAGCGAACAGAGAGGTACCAACAGTATAAATACTGCGTCCCATGGTCTGCCAGATACTGTTGTCTACCATTTCCGTCATGCTTTCGCTGCGGCGATGGATTTTCAGGTTTTCACGGATACGGTCGAAGATAACGATAGTACCGTTGACAGAATAACCTACAACCGTCAGCAAAGCTGCAACGAAGGAGGAATCCAGCTCCATATGGAATAGGGAGAAATAGCTCAGAGTTACCAGTACGTCGATAATCAAAGCGACAATCGCTGCCAGAGCAAAGCGGAATTCAAAGCGGATGGTGATATAAGCAATCATCAGGAACCAGGAAAGCACAATCGCCATAACAGCCTGTTGAATCAGCTCACCGCCGACGGTAGCACCAACGTTTTCAACACGCTGGATAGCAAAGTCGCCAAGCTTGCTCTTCAAATCGGTCATAACCTGCTGACGCTGCTCGTCGCTGATAACGCCTGTACGAATCAGCACGCCCTTAGAGCTCTTGGCATTGCTGTCGCTGCTTTCCAGCTGGATAATAGCATTACCCAGATCCTTTTCCTTGAGCACATCACGTACCTGAGATACAGTAACAGGCTTGTTGAACTGCAGATCCATGATGCTGCCGCCGGTAAAGTCAATGCCCAGGTTGAAGCCCTTGAAGAGCATGGAGCCGATACCGATAATCAGGAAGGTGATGGTAATAGCGAAGAAAATTTTGTAACGCTTAACAATAGATAACTTCATTATTTAGCCACCTCCTCTTTTGCTTTCGGTGCTCTTGCACCAAACAGGAAGGGACTCTTGGTGATGTTACTGTAAATCAGGAAGCGCAGCAGGAATTTGGTAACGGTTACTGCGGTAAACATACTCAGCAAGGTACCAAGTGCCAGGGTAACAGCAAAGCCCTTGATAGGACCGGTGCCCAGGTAGAACAGTACGGCTGCGGCCATGATTGTAGTAAGGTTGGAGTCAAGGATGGTTACGATAGCGCGGCCAAAGCCGGAATCCATCGCACTGCGCAGAGTTTTGCCGCGCTTAACCTCTTCCTTGAAGCGTTCGAAAATCAGTACGTTGGCGTCAACCGCCATGCCGACAGACAGGATAATACCTGCGATACCAGGCAGTGTCAGTGTTGCACCCAGATAGCGCATTACCAAAAGCAGCAGCATTACGTACAGCAGCAGAGCAATGTCCGCAACTACGCCTGCCAGACGGTAGAACAGCAGCATAAATACAAATACGCCGATAATACCGATGCTGAAGGCTTTAACGCTTTTGTCCTTGGAATCCTGGCCGAGGGTAGGACCAACGGTACGGTTTTCCATTACTTCGATTTTAACCGGCAGACTGCCGCTGCGCAGCAGAATTGCCAGATGCTCGGCTTCCTCAACATTGCGGGAGCCGGAAATCTGTGCATGACCGCCGGTGATAGCTTCCTGTACTACAGGAGCGGTCAGCACCTGGCCGTCAAGCTCGATAGCGATTTTTTTGCCTACATTGCGGGCAGTAAGGTCAGCAAATTTTTTGCCGCCCTCATCATTAAATTCCAGGCCTACTACAGCCTGATTGCCTTGGGAAACCTGTGCTTTGGCGTCCTTCAGGTCACTGCCTGTGAGAACAACCTTGCCGCTTTCATCCTTGAACTGCAGCATAGCGGTACGGCCCAGCATAGCAATAGCCTTTTCAGGGTCCTTTACGCCCGGCAGCTCAACAATAATACGATCCTTGCCCTGACGCTGAATAACAGGCTCGGTCAGGCCCAACTCATTTACACGACGCTCAATAACCTTTACACTGCGGTTGACAGCGTCATCGTCAACCTTAAGTTCCGGCGTATCCACAGCCTGTAAAACTACATGAGTACCACCTTGCAGATCCAAGCCCTGTTTAATGGAATTAGCCAGAGGCGAGATGTATACGCAGAAACCGCCGATAATCGCCAAAGCGACAATCAGAAATTTCCCGAATTCATTCCAACGCAAAATAACTTCCTCCTTAAGATTTTTTTGGATTAACTGGATTTAATTTATAAGCTAAGCGGACTGAGAGTGGTAATCCCGCTTTCACTTGCTAAAAGCTGTACAAGCACGTCAAATTCATCCCGTGGCAGATTCGGCTGAATAAAAGCATCGTAAGCGATGCCCATGAGCAAAGCGTTTTCCGCCTGCGGCAGAAAACGGTCATAATAGCCAGCGCCCATCCCCAGTCTGCTGCCATCGCGGCCGAAGGCCACTCCAGGCACCAGTACAAGGTCAAGCCGCTGCGGCTGCAGCAGCTTCGCCGGCTGGCGGACGCTGCGGATGCCGTAACGGTCAAGCTCAAAGTCCAGCATGTTTTCCAGCTGCACCGGAGCCATCTCCGTAGCAGATTGCACCAACGGCACGGCAACAGTTTTGCCGTCGGCCAAGGCCTGCTGCAAAACCGGGTCTACAGACAGCTCATTTCCGAAAGCCAAATAGCCCATGATGCAGTTCGCTTTGCGATATGCATCACAGGCCAGTATCTGACGGGCAGTCAGCAGACTGCCGGAGGCAGCCTGCTCTGCGGTCAATTGCGACCGCAGCCTTTTAAAATACTTGCGCAGCTCAACTTTTTCTTCTGCAATCACCATCAGGAATTTTTAGCGGGGTTTTGGAAACCGCTGACAGCATTGCGCGCCATTTCGATTACTACGCCTTCGGCAACCTCTACCTTAACGCGTTTTTCGGAAATAGCGGTAATCTTACCATAGATACCGCCGATGGTAATGATTTCGTCGCCTTCCTTCAGGCTGTTTAACAAATCCTGTCTTTTCTGCTGCTCTTTTTTCTGGGGTTTCCAGAGCATGAAATAGAATATGCCGCCCATTAAAAAGAAGGGCCATAGAGAATTGAGCAAAGCCATTGTATCTCCACCTTGCATATTGAACACCTCCACATTTTATCACTTCCCGCAAATTCGGACATATTTGCAGGTTCCTCTTGCAAACATTTTAGTATGCAATAGTTTGGTTTATTTATACCACTTTTATATATTCTCTGTAAATCGGAAAAATCCTTGTTATCAACGATAATTTTCTAAGAATCTTTCGCGGAACTCAGGGAAGCAGTCATTAGCGATAGCCTCACGGATTTCCTTGGCAAAATGCAGCAGGAAATGCAGATTGTGAATAGACAGCAATCTCAGGCCGAAAATCTCCTCTGCCTTGAACAGATGACGGATATAAGCACGGCTGAAGTTACGGCAGGCATAGCAGTCGCAGCCTTCCTCAATCGGACGGAAATCCTCAGCGTAGGTTGCGTTGCGTACTACCAGACGGCCGGTGTGCGTCATAGCGGTGCCGTTTCTGGCAACACGTGTCGGGAATACACAGTCAAACATATCAACGCCCAGGTTTACCGCTTCTACAATGCAGTCGGCAGTGCCTACGCCCATCAGATAACGGGCCTTATCCTTCGGCATCAGCTCGGTGGTCTGCGA
>CAKQHU010000040.1 GCA_934234275.1 uncultured Phascolarctobacterium sp. | reverse complement strand
TCAGCTGCTCGGCATATTCGCTGATTGTTGCCTCCGCTTTGGTGTTTTCTATAAAAGCATCCAGCTGCTGCCACAGCTCCGTTGCATCGCCCAGCAGCTCGTGTGCCTTCTGCATAGCCTCCTGACGTGTTTTGAAATACGTTTGCGTGCGCAGGCTGCTTGCCGTTTCCACATCCACATCAAAGAACAGACGCAAAAGCTCGCAGCTCAGCAGCTCCAGATAGGCCGCTGCCGCCTCACGTCCTCTGCCTGCGGCAGTAAGCAGCAGGCGCAGCATAACAGCCAACGGCTGCGACACCAGCGCAGTTGTCTGCGGCAGGCTCACCGGCACACCGTATTCATCCGCCAGCTGGCGCAAGCCGCTGTATAAGGAAAAATCGCGCACGGCAACAACAATGCGATTGGCAGCGCACTTTTCATGTGCCAGCTGCTGCTTGATTCGCTTCAGCACCCAGCGCATCTCCTGCTCATCGGAGGCAAAGCAGTAGCTTTCCACACCCTCCGCAGGCACCGGCGCAGGCGCATGCCCCAAGTGACGCAGCTGCCGCATAGCAACGCCTGCCGGAGCTTGTCCCAATTCCTCTGCCGCAAGGCTTGCAACAGTCGCGCCAAGAATTTTCAGCGCGTTGACGGTGTTCGTGCTCGCGCGCATAAACTTGGTAATCGATTCATACTTCTCCTTTTCGTCGGAGCTTACCCTGCGTCCTTCGTAGCTCATGCTGATTACCAGATCATCCACATGCTTCGCCAAAGCCTGCAGAAAGTTTATCTGCACCTGGTCAAGGCTGAAGAAATCGCAGATATAGATATGCTTCCAGGGTATTTTGCAATCCTGCTTCTGCAGCATTTCCATAGCCAGACGATACTTGCCCTCCAGGTCGTACCAGTTATTGTTTTCCAGATATTGACGGTAAAGCAGATAAAAATTGCAGACACCCAAATCCTTGCCCTTCAGCTCATCCTCCTCAAAGGATTTTTGGATTTGGCCGTAGATATCGTCCTTAGTGGCACCGCAGCGCGAAAGCTGGCTTACAAGCGAGGTCATGGCCTTCACAAAGCCGGTTTTATGCGCCAGCGAGCCGAAATATTCCAGCTGCTTGTGCGTAGTCATCCCGGTAAGCTGCTTGTTTTCCATCATATAGTCGATGATATCCTGCACAATCAGCTCCTGGCTGCGGCGGCTCAATTCCTTGTAATCGCTGCCACCGTTAAGGTTCATCAGCTTGCTTGCCAGAGTATCCATGCCCATTGTTTCCACATTAGCATAATTGCGGTGCACATCATCCGTCAGCAGGCGGTTTGGCAGCACCAGCACGCCTTCGCCCAACGGCTGTTGCGAAAGCTTCTCTGCCAGCTGCGAGCGCAGGCTGCAGCCGAGAGGTACATAAATCAACTTTGCCATAACAATCTCCTTCTGTTTATCCTTCAGCGTAATGTTGGTCAAATCTTTATAATGCTTATTATACCATAAGCGACTGTCAAAGATTGTCTATTTGAAGAACGGATTTTTAGGGAAAGGAAAAAGGCTGCCACGTAATGGTGACAGCCTCCTGAAAATACAATATTATGCTTCGTATTCAGCTAACTTTGCAGCAGCCTTAGGGCAGCCTTTTGCGGCAGCCAGTTCGAAGTAGGTCTTGGAGCAGATTTTGTGGCCCATAGCCAGATATTGCTCGCCCAGCTTGTACATGTCTTCTGCGTATTCAATGTCCTTCAGCTTTGCAGCAGCTTTCGGGCAGCCTTTAGCAGCAGCCAGTTCGAAGTAGGTTTTACCGCTGATGCAGTGGCCCATGCCCAGATAATACTCGCCCAGCTTATACATATCTTGCGCATATTCCATGTCCTTCAGCTTAGCAGCAGCTTTCGGGCAACCTTTGGCAGCAGCCAGCTCAAAGTAGGTTTTGGAGCAGATGCAGTGACCCATTGCCAGATAATGCTCGCCCAGGTCATACATATCTTGTGCATATTCCATGTCCTTCAGCTGTGCGATTGCTTCCTCAGAGCCTTTGGCAGCAGCCAGCTCCAGATAGGTTTTACCGCTGATGCAGTGGCCCATACCCAGGTATTGTTTAGCAAGCATCAGGCAGCCTGCAACATATTCTTTTTCTTTAGCTTCGGCAGCAGCGATTTCCTCATCGGTAACGCCTGCTTTTTCTTTGAACCATGCCATAATGGCGTCCATGTCTTCAGCCTTGTGCAGCACGCTTCTGAATTTATAGTCAATCACCTTGGTAGTATACAGGTACTCAACACCCAGGTCCAAGTCAAAATAATCCAATCCGAAAAATGTCAGAATACCATCAATAACAACCTCAGCATTAGCAGGATCCTTCGCCAGCTTAGCAATTTGTAAGTACTTCTCAGCAACAGTCGTCATTTAAAAAACCTCTCTTTTTCATTCTTTTGTAAGAATAATCAATTATTAGTTCCTTCGGAACCAATATAATCATATCACGATTGAAATCAATTATCAACTATTATATGGGAAATAGTGGGAGAAAGGGAGATGGAGAGGAAGGATTTTGCTATGCTGCCTTTTGCCTCTGCGTAAAATTATATTGTTGCAGTAAAAATAAGGCGTTCTACCGCAGTTTGGTATAACGCCTTTAGTATGATTTACTCTTATGCTGTCAGCTTGGACGCCAGCTCACGCACCTCTGCTTCCGAAAGCTGGGAATGACGGACGGTGAATTCGATGCTCATACCGTCAGCCAAGAGGCCCTTGGCAAATTCAATATTTTTCTCTTTGGCAGCTTTTTCTACTGCTTCCTTCGCTGCCTCTTTAGCTCTTTTTGCTGCATAAAGCTCAATAATATCAGTCATGGTCTTTTCTCCTTCCTTTGTCTTTTTGAAAAAGCTGACTCTGTCTGCCAGCTCTTTATAATGCATTTTATCGGGATTGGCACAGTTAAAATCCTGCATCAGACGGCCTAATGGTGTGTCGCTTCTGCAGGAAGCATTTACATAAACTATCTTCGAGCCATCAGCAAAGGAAGTGCCATCTTCCTTAATAACTCGTTCCACATTGTAGACAGGATAATTGCGATGTAAAACATCATGCTCCGTAATAAAAATTACATATACATCTTTCAGCTTATCGTATTTCTCCCCTGCATCCAAAAAGTGCACGTCCAGAACGCTACTGTAATAACGGGCTCTTTTAACTGGTGCGCCTTCATCATCTCGTTGGATTTCAACATTGAAACGTCTGCCATTCTCGTCTGTTGCCAATATATCCAGCTGTGCCGAATGACCATAAAGATTTTGGATAAACTGTTGCGTATTTACTGTCTTCACCTTAATTTTATCATTGTTCAGGATAATACGCAACAATAGTTGCGTGCTTGCAACATCATCAGCAAACACCTTATTCATAAAGCGATTATTCATTAAGGTTATATCTGCGATGATTTTCTGCGGCTCGCTAAGATTACTTTTTACCATTCTTTAAACTCCCTTCAAAAAATGCCTTATGCACTACTCAATAATACATAAGGCGTTCTACATGACGCTGCAGTGAGCGTACTCCGCGCAGGCGTGCTAAATCTTATGGAGTTATATTATCAGATAATTGCATAAATGTCAAGAATAGTGTGAAGATTCGGTAATTATGTTTGAGAAGTAAGGCGTTCTACCGCAGTTCGGTAGAACGCCTTTGGTGTTTTTGGTGCTTATTTACTTTTACGAGTGCGCTATTTTATTCTGTCCTCCAGCTTTTCGTTAACCAGCTTTTGCAGCTCACCACGTTCTGCATACGGCAGCGTATCTTCGCAGAAGAAGTTGCGACGGCTGATGTTCTTGGCCTCTTCGTCAAAGCCAAAGATATAGGACATCGTGATATCATAGATAATCTGCGTCGGCGCAAAGCCAAACACCTGACATTCCAGAATGTGCTTAACGCGTTCTTTATCATCCGGAATTATGGACTTCAACACCTTGTTGCGATACAAGCGTTTGACTATCTCTGTAATATATAGGCCTGACTTCATGTAGAAGTCGACAAAGGTTTTATCAGGAGATTCAAAGATATGCGGTTCTGTTTCCACCAGCTGGTCTACCATCATCTGCACAACCTTTTTGGGCGTAAAGATTTGGTTTGTTTTCTGCGGTGGGATATAGTCAAAGATATCTTCTTCGCTGGTTTCGGCAAAATAATCTGCCAGCTCGCGCTTTTTGTGTAAAAATTCCTGCACAGAGCTGTCAAATACATCTTCATCAAAAACGCCACCGGGGAATTTTTTCTTTTCGCCGGTTTCTTCGTCGGTATATTCAAAGCCATCGCGCAGCATTTTGAATTCATCAACAGTAACACTGGTTACATCTTTAAAAACTTCTTCTTTCGGATAGTTTTCAAAGTTCTTCAGAACGAGCTTGTCATCGCCATAAGCCATGATAAAACTGGGAATGGTACGTGCAAAGCCACGCAGTCTGTCCCTGATATTGCCCTCAAAGCTACGCATTTTCTTTTCTTCTTTTTTGGTTTCCTGCTCTTCGACAACCTTTTGCGCACTTTCGACTATTACTTCCTGCGTGCGCTTTTCTATAGCTTCGTTAAACTCCTGCGTAGCCTGCTGCACCTTTTCTGCGTGCTCTGCCTGAATCTGAGTTTTTTCGGCTTCGGTCGTTGCTTTGGCAAGCTCATGCTGCAAATCAGCTTCCAAGACTTTCTTCTTATCAGTAAAGTCTTCGGCTACACGCTTCAGTGCTTCTTCCGCTTGCTTTTGAACCTTTTCTTCAATGCGTTTGCTTTCTGCCTTGGTCAAGCCATAATCGCTTTGTGCCTGTTCACCGTAGATACCATCATGCAAAGTTTCAGCTATTTTCTGTGCCAAGCCTACCGCCATTGCTTCTTCCGGTTTAGTGTCATCGCCGACTTCCTTATACGGTTCCAGCGGTTTTACAGGCACCACTTCATAAATTTTTTCACCGAATACAGCATTGGTCTGGTTGACTACAGTTTCCTGAGGTATTTCAATATTACCGTTTTCGTCAACCGGAACTTCCTGCAGTTCTTCATGGTCCAGCTTTTCTTTGCGGCTTCCCTGCTCTTTGACAGGTTCCATTTTATTCAGAATCTCGACTACTTCTTTGGGCGCATTAAAGACAACGCCAATGTTACTAAAGAGCATATTACTCATAAAGCCACGGCGGATTACTTCTTCGGTTTTGATTTTCAGCGGAATGGTCAACACCTTGGCTGCGTCCACCTGCTCCATTTTACCGTCCTGGTCTTCGGCAAAAACGGCAAAGAAGTTCAGCAGACGCTTGATGTTTTCTTCACGTTCACTCTTTGTACCTTTGCCTCCGGTAGTTTGGGAATAAAGGCTGTTGGCAAATTCGTCAAAGATCATCAAGGTGCGCTCAGGTGCAAAATCAAAGATGTAAGCGTTCTCCTTTTGATAGAGCTTGCCGTCCTTTTCAAATTTAAAGGGGTTCTGCGCTCTGAAGGCAGCCTGAATATATTCCGCAGGGCTTTTCATGTTACTGAGCATGAAGACTGCTGTCCATTCGGGAATAGTGACACCTGTTGTAAGCTGGCCTACGCTTAAGGTGATGGTTTTTTCATGGTTTTTGATAGCTTCACGCACCTTGTCAAAGCTGCGCTTGCTTTTGGTTGCATCGTCTTCTTCAAGTCTGCCATCACCTGCTGCCAGCACTATTTCGTATTTTTCAAACACAGAGTGCTCTTTGAGCATTTTGGCCAATGCTTTGGCACTGTCAACGCGCTCCAAAAGCCAGAAGGTGTGTGCCAGTTCCTTGCGTAGCTCCGGTGTAGAAAAGGGGAATTTTTCCTGCTCTACAAGAGCGTCCAGGAATTTTTTTACTTCGTTTTTATGGATGAACTGACCACGTTCGTTGGTCTTGAAGAATTCGTTTAAATCAAAGGCAAATTCTGTTTTATCATCGTCGGACAAATCGATACCGCGGTTTACCTTGTCAATGGCAATCTGCGACATCTGGTAAGTGTACATGTTCATGCGCGGCATGCAGGCATAGGGGTTGAGTGTTTCCTCATGCCAATTATCCTTTGCTTCCTGCTCGTCGCTGAAGGTCCAGTTAAAAATCTGCTCCTGCGCAAACTTCCCCATAGCTACCGCTTTGAACGGTGTACCCGAAAGGTGCAGCGCAAATTTGCGGTTGATTTTGTCAAATGCTTTATCTGTTTTGTGAGTGTCTACACCCTCATGCGCTTCGTCGATGATGAGCAAATCCCAGTTGTTTTCGGCAACCCATCTTAGTTTATCTATAGTACCGCCAAAGTAAACGGAACCTTTTAAATCCTGTAAGCTCAAAAAAGCTACCATGCGCAGCTCTTGGTTTTTATCTTCGGCCTCAAGTTGTGCGTTCAAAAATTGCTCTCGTGTAAGTGTTGCTCTTTCCTTGAGGGAGTCGGTGGTGCTGACGAAACGGTAATCTGTTTGCCAGGCGATGAATTTTTCAAAGTCGTCGAACCAGGAGTTGGCGATTGCCGGACGATTGGTAACAATGAGCACCATGCGTGCGTCCATTTTGCGCATGAAGTCATAGCTTGTCAGTGTTTTGCCAAAGCGCGGTTTGGCGTTCCACAGGAATTCTGCTTTTTCTCTTTCGCCGGTCTGCAGGCATTTTTTGTAGTAGGCGTATGTTGCGTCTACTGCCTGCTGCTGTTCGCGGCGCAGGATGTAGGTAAGCTTATTCTTAGCCTGTACGTGCGCATAGCTGCGGGCAGCAAATTTCCACAGCAGCTGTTGGGACGTAGGACCATCGACATTAAACCATTCGGTGTTAGGCTCACGCTTGATGTCTTCAAAGCGTTCCAGATAGTCATGGAAATTGTGGTCTGTAAAATATTCACCGCTGCCGTCCGTATAGCGTGCTTCCTGCTGCCATTCTATGTTAAAGCGCACGTCCGCGGTTTTTGTCTGCTGTTCGATACGCTTTTTGACGGAAGGCTGCTCGGTGTAGCCAATCTTCGTCCAACCGTTATGACGGGCGATTTCGGGAGTGGTATAGGCGTAGATTTTTGGGACTATGTTTGCGTAGGGGTTGATGTTGATTTGCATAGCCATTTACGCCATCTCCTTTACATGAGTTTCGATAAAGTTTATTTCTTCGTCAGACAGACCATACTTTTTGTAAAGCTGCAGGTCAATTTCATGAATGGATTTTGACCAGTCAATGTCGGAAGCAGGGGTGAAGTCTTGGAGGGGAACTTTAAGCCATTTTTGGCTTGTATTGGCCTGTGTAATCTTAAGAATACTTAATAAAGCCCTAGTAAATTTGCATTTTATATATTTGTACAAATTTTCAGCTTCAATTTCTGTGTCAAAAAGTCCTACACTCAAAAACGTATCGGTTGTCGCTTCCCCAGGTAAGCCAACAACTGACGGAGCCATTGTTTCCCCTAACCCACCGTTACCACTAGATTGCGGCATAAAGAGTTTATACTTGGGAATATATTTATTATCAACAATATACTCTTTTTTTACAAATCTATATGCACGCTCATTATTTATTCTTCCCAAAATACGATAATGCTCCCTAATATCATCATACAATGATTCAGTCATTACATCAGGTAATTTTTCAAAGACATTAGAAGTTAAATCATTTTCATGTCCCTTGCTTAACTTTTGAGCCGCATTCGGAACTTCATCATGCATTTTTTTCGTAAATCTATACATACTACGTCCGCTAATAATTTCACTAATACTCGAAAAATCACTTCTGTTTACAACTTTTTTCATCAAAGCATTTAGCTCAGGATAAATTGTAAAGACGTCTATCTCACCGAAATCTTTGGTGTTATCATGATATGAAATTACTATTCCGCCCTTTATTTCCGTATTTGGAAATATTTTGCTGCAATCAGCTTCATACATAACGATAGAAAAATGCTTATCATGCAGCATCTTTTGATTCCATTCTTTCGGTGTGCTTCCGGCATTAAACAAGAATCTTGCAGGATGAATCATCATAACTTTATCAGAAAGTTTATATGCTTCATCCAAGAACAGATGATAAACAGGTGGTTGGTACGTTCTATTTTCGCCTATTGTTCTATCCTGATACGGCGGATTACCAATCACCACATCAAACTTAAAATCCTTACTCATAACACCCTCGCTCCCTTCACCGTCCAGCATATCCTTAAATTGTAAAATCTTGCCTGTCGACCAATTCTTGATTCTGCAATAAACGCCATTATGTAGCTCAATATTATCCTTCAAACAGCCTTGGCACTTTTGGCGCTCGTCCTCATCCACATCGCAAGGGCTCACGCTGCGCTTTAAGGTGCGGTCGCTGAAGTCCTTTGCCAAAAATAGGTTAGGCGACACTGCCTGCCGTTCTTTTTTATAGTCATGGCAGCTATTGGGTACAACTGCCTTCAACCCATCCATCTGCCAAATATTCCACGAAATTATTTCCGCAAAATGCTCCAGCATTTCCATATCTAAAGCATCGCCAAACTTGGCAGCGTAATAATCGGCAACAGTAAAAAGCAAATTTTCCCTTGCCAGCAAAATGTTGTCGCCGGCCCATTCAAAGCCATAAATACTGCGTACCGCCAATGTTGCCAGCTCCAGCCAACGCTTTTTGGCTCTTTCCCTGTCCTTAAGGTTGCGTGTACGCTCGTTAATAACACGCAGCTTTCTATCCAGCAGACCAATGCGCTTTTCCAAAGGCACTATTTCGCCCGTCATGGTATCGTAACGGCTGGCAAGGTACGGCGCTTCACCACAGGTAATTTCCAAACGCTTGCTGGCAATATAAGCTCTCCAACCATTAGCGCCATCTTCACTTGGAAAAGCAATTTTGCCCTCAGTCGCCTGCCAGTCAGTTCCGCATTCGGTATTAAAGACGTTTTCGCGTCCAAACCAGGCATTATCCGCAAGGTTGTTCTGCTTGTTGCAAATCCATAAAGGGGTAAAAACCTCTGCCATATTGCGGGTGCGCGCTCCCTGTTCTTCCTTGCTTTTAAGGGCACGCGGTTTAATCAAATTGCCATGAGCACCGGTAATCGCCGGTAAGGTAATTTCATCATCCGCAGCAAAGCCAATGCCAAGATCCTTGTAATCATCTGTCGCCCAAAGGATATTCTTTCCTGTGCTGCTGTCCTTAAGCAGGATAAGCAATATATTTTTATCTAATTCTGCTAAAGCTGTTTCCTGCACATCAGCAGACGTTTGTTGTTCTTGGCACACAAAAAAACCTCCCAGACTGAGAAAATTTGCATCAAATTTCCCCAGCCCCGGAGGTTGGAAGGTTTATTTTAACTACCGCCCGAAAATGTCCCCGGGGGGGGAGTTGAATGTCTATTATTTAATTTTAGCACAAAAAAATTAAAGCGTCACGCATTTTCAGTTAATTCCTGCCGAACTTGTTCTAACAATGCAACTCTCCCTCAATCCTCCCCTTTCCTGCTCCACTTCCTTTGCGTCACCCGCGCCAGCTCCTGCAGCAAATACTCCGGTCGTACCTCAAAAATAGCAGCCATCTTAAAAAAATTCTCCATAGTCAAAGGCAGCCAACTGTTTTCAATCCTGCTCAGCGTAATGCGTGACATCCCCAACAGCTTCGCCATATCCTCCTGCTTAATGCCCCGCGCCGTGCGGTACGAGCCTATCAGCACTCCCAGCTCCAAAAGCTCCTCGGAAAAATCCAGCTCCCCAATCTCCTGCGCCTGAAAAGTTCTGCGTCTTTTTAGCATACTGTCACCTCAAAATATCACTATTTTGCTAACAGCGTATTACAAAAAGAGCAGCGAAAACGTATATGTAGCATATCTGATACATATACGAATCTTTCAAATTTTCCGTGATATAATAGCCCCATCAAGAGCTTGATGCAGTACAACACAGAATTCTGTTATACGCGGTCATCGAACCGCCACAGAAAGGAACTGGACAATATAACAACACAAAACTGCCCTGAGCAGGAAACTAGCGAAGAGATAATC
>CAKQHU010000039.1 GCA_934234275.1 uncultured Phascolarctobacterium sp. | reverse complement strand
ACTCCAACAGCAACTATCCTAAATAATTAAATGAACGTAAATGGCAAGCTCTCGAAGAAATTCGAGGGCTTGTTTTTGTATACAAAAAGCTCCCCTGAACGAATCGTTCAGGGGAGCCTGTCTGTTTTTCAGCGAAGTAACGCTGTTATATTACCTTGTAAAGCCGGAAGCCTTGCGTATCGCAGGAGACCAGCTTATAGTTGATTCCTTCGCGCAATCCTTCAAAAACGGGAATGTGGTTTTCACCGTGAATGTGGCCGTAGACACAGTGCTGTACACCGTACTGCAGCATAAGATTAGTAAAGCAGGTGTGCTCCGTGCGTGCAAAGAGCGGCGGATAGTGAAAAGCTGTAATTATCTGCTGCGCCTGCATTTTATGTGCCTGCTGCAGGGAAAGCTCTAGGCGGATTCCCTCGCGGTTATAGATTTTTCTGTCGGCCTCACTGAAGCTTTCGGCCGATGGCAGCAACCAACCGCGGGTGCCGCAGACAGCAATATCCTCTGCCATAATGCAGTCGTTCTGCAGAAATTCAAAATGAGCGCCGTAACGCTGCTGCATTTTGCTCAGGCTGCTCCACCAGTAATCATGGTTGCCGCGCAGCAGAAGCTTGCGACCGGGAAGCTGCGCCAGCCAGTCTAAATCCTGTGCTGCTTCTTCCAACGTCATGGCCCAGGAAATGTCGCCGCAGACAATAACGGTGTCCTGTGCGGTTACAGTGTTTTGCCAATTAGCGGCAACCTTTTCCTTATGGTTGCGCCAATGCTCGCCAAAAACCTCCATGGGCTTGCTTGCCGGTTCACCTGATAAATGCAGGTCGCCTATTGCGTAAATATGCATAATATTATCACCTTTAAGTGTTAAATTTGTTCTTACGCTTTGCTCAGCAGGAAGCGTGCTAATGCCGGAACATCGGCAACATAGTAATCGGTACCTGCCTCCGACAGTTCCTCGTAACTGCCGAAGCCGAAGCCTGCGCCGATGCAGGCAATACCGTTGGCGTGAGCGGCGAGAACGTCCTCTCGGCGGTCGCCTATAAGTGCTACAGTCTTTTTAGCTTCTGAAGTAGTGAGCTGCCATTTTTCCAGAGCGGCGGCAACAACCAAAGCCTTCTTGTCTGTTTTACCGTCCAGGCTACAGCCAGTTATATCTTCCAGATAGGGGTTGAAGCCAAAGCGTTCGGCAATTCGCAGCGCAAAAACTTCCGGTTTGGCGGTTGCCATGCCGAGGCGGCGGCCATCCTGCTGCAGGTCAGCTAATAATTCCATGATACCGGGATAAACCTTGTTTTCCCAGATACCGATATCAGTGTAGCGTTCACGATACTTTTCTACACCGGCCTCGGCCTGCTCTCTGGTCATACCGTAGTATTTGATAAAGCTGTCGCGCAGGGGCGGACCGATGAAAACCTCTAGCTTTTTCAAATCAGGCTCTTCGATATTTTGAGCGCGCAATGCGTATTGTACGCATTTGGTGATACCCTCGGCAGAATTTGTCAGGGTACCGTCTAAATCAAAAAGTAAATTTTGAAACATTTATTACTCCTTATTTGCACTAATAGAATTTTTTTGGACTTGTATACTTGATTATAACACACTTTGGCGATTTAGTGATACAATAATGGTTATTAGAGATAGATACATTTCATGAGGGGGAATAAAAAAATGACGATTAAGCTTTTTGAAAATAATTCTTTGCTCAAACAGTGCGCGGCGAAGGTTACAGCCTGCACACCCAAGGATGGCAAATATCTGGTTGAGCTGGACCAGACGGTTTTCTTTCCGGAGGGAGGCGGTCAGCTGAGCGACAGAGGCAAGCTGGCTGATGCGGTTGTAAGCCATGTAAGCGAAAAGGACGGTCACATCTACCACGAATGCGACAAGGCGCTGGAGATTGGCACTGAAGTAGAGGCTGTGCTGGACTGGCCTGTGCGTCTGGACAGAATGCAGCAGCATTTGGGTGAGCATCTTTTGTCCTATGCCTGCTGGAAGCTGTTTAAGGCCAACAACATCGGCTTTCATATGAATGAGGACGATGTGTTTATTGACCTTGATAAGGAGCTGACGGACGAGGAGCTGCTGCAGGCAGAATTATATACGAATGAGATTATCTGGGAGAATCGCCCGGTACATATCAGCTATATGGACAGCACGGAGGCTGTCAAGCTGAAGGATAAAATGCGTAAGTTCAACAGCAAGCTGACAGGCACGCTGCGTATCGTTTCGGTTGAGGACGCCGATATCTGCACCTGCTGCGGTACACATCCGCCGTTTACAGGGATGCTGGGTAGTGTTAAGGTTATACGCCATGAAAAGCACAAGGGCGGTTGTCGCGTAGAGTTTGTCTGTGGCCGCAGAGCGCTGCTTGATGCTGACGCCAAGAACAGCACTTTGCTTAATGTTGCTGCAAGCCTTTCTGTAAAGCCTGAGCAGGTGCCTGCTGCCGTAAGTAAGCAGAAAAATGATTTGCTTGCACAGCTTGACATTGCCAAGAGCAAGCTGTTGAAGATTGAAGAAGAAAAGTTGCAGGAAACGTATGCTGCTGCACCGGTGAATGCTGACGGAGTAAAAGTTTTGGCTTTGCCTATGGAAGGTCACGATGCCAAGGATATCAAAGCCTTTCTGCCGAAGGTTACCGCACTGGAAAACACGTTGAGCCTTTTGGTAGCAGTGCAGCCTGAGCGCATCAGCTACGCAGTTGCTTTGGGCACTGATACTGCAGGCGATTGCCGCAGTGTTATCAAGCTACTCAATGAAGCCTTTGGCGGCCGTGGCGGCGGCAAGAGCGACTGTGCTCAGGGCGGTGCGGATTATTGCGCCGACTGGCAGGAAAAGCTGCATAGCGTTGTAGAAAAACTGAAGTAAAATAGCAAAATAAAAAGACGGTCAAGCGACCGTCTTTTTATTTTGGTGAACATATTGTCAACGAATAGGATAGCTGTTATAATAACACTAGAGATTCTGACAGGTCGGTTCCTCCGTAAGGAGGTGGGAGCATGACAGTAGCCGAAGCGTTACAGATAATGTTAACATTTGGTTTGCTTGTTGCGACCATTATGTCTAAACGTAAGTAATTTTGCTTACAATATAACAAAAGACCGACATTAGAGGTCAATGTCAGCCTTTTGTCAAATAACAACAATTAACAGAGAGGGCTGACATGCGACTGTCAGAGTCTCTCTTTGTCTTTATTATAGCAAATTTACGTTTTCTGTCAAGCTTACAGCTCGTTGATCATAGCGATGAGTCTGTCAACCTCTTCGTCTTTGGTTGCCCAGCTGGTGCAGATGCGCACGCTGTAATTGCCGTCCTCAAGATAAGCAATGTGGCTGAGAGCAAATTCTTCACTCAGCTTTTCAAATTGCGCCGGAGTCATGATAACGAATTGTTGGTTGGTGGGGGATTCGGTAACGAACTTAAAGCCCTTAGCCAGCAGTGCATCACGGATTTTCAGCGCCTGCAGTGTGCCCTTGCCGCAGATTTTGCTGTAAAGGTCATCTTTCATAATTGCGCCGAACTGTACGCCAAGCAGACGTCCTTTGGCCATGATAGAACCGCATTGTTTAGCGATGGTGCGGAAGTCGGGCTTGAGTGCATCGTTCAAAATAACAACTGCTTCGCCGAAGAGCAGGCCGCATTTTGTGCCGCCGATATAGAAAACGTCGCAGTTTGCTGCTAAATCCGCAGCAGTCATATCGTTGTCGGGAGCGCCGAGAACATAGCCTAAACGTGCGCCGTCAACAAAGAGGTAAAGACCGCAGTCCTTGCAGGCCTGATATAAATCCTGCAGCTCTTTTTTACTGTACATGCTGCCGATTTCTGTCGGTTGGGAGATATAAACCATTTTCGGCTGTGCCCAATGCTCACGGCTGGGATCGGTATCGTACATTTTCCATTCGTGGCGGATTTGCTCAGCGGTGAGCTTACCATCCTCGCTAGGCAGCGGCAGTACGCGATGGCCTACATGCTCAATTGCACCTGCTTCATGGGTGTTGATGTGGCTGGGAACAGCGCCGTAAACAGCCTGATGCGGACGCAAGGCAGCGCAGATAACCGTCAGGTTGGTTTGGGTGCCGCCAACGAGAAAATGCACGTCAGCGTTCGGGCAGGAGAAGGCTTCTCTAATCAATTTACGTGCTTCGTCGCAGTAGGGATCAAGGCCGTAGCCGTCGGTCTGCTCCATATTGGTTTGCACGAGTTTTTCGAGGACTGCAGGATGGCAGCCTTCAGTATAGTCACTGTTAAAACGATAAGTCATTTACAATCACCCTCAATTTTAAAATTTTATATGTGTACTTGGGAGTTTAACTGTGTAAAGGCTCTCCCCGAGGAGAGGCTGTTACAAAAATTTCAAGACGTTCTTACTTCTTGCCTAAAATTTTCTTGCCTACGAATTCATATAACACAGGCAGCAGGGAAAAGACAACGATGCCCAGAGTTACCAGTGTGAAATTATGCTTGATGGCAGGGATATTGCCGAAGAAATAACCGCCGCCGACAAAGAGAAATACCCACACTACGGCACCGATGACATTGTAATGAGCAAAGGTCAGATAGTGCATTTTGCCGATGCCGGCAACGAAGGGAGCGAAGGTGCGTACAATCGGTACAAAGCGTGCCAGAAAAATAGCCTTATGACCATGCTTGTCATAAAAAGCGCTAGCCTTGTCGACATGCTCCTTCTTGATGATGTTCTTCTTAATCATGTGCATGCCGAGATGCTCGCCTATCATATAATTGCAGGCATCACCCAGCACAGCCGAAACTAAAAAGATGGGCACGATAATTTTAATATCCATGCCTTCGGGTGCGGCAGCGGCAAGGGCGCCACAGGCGAAAAGCAGCGAATCGCCCGGTAAAAATGGGGTGACTACCAGACCGGTTTCGCAGAACACTACCATGAACAGGATGGCGTAAATCAGATGACCGTAGGCCATCATAATTTCCGGCAGATGCTTGTCCAGGTGCAGAATTAAATCGATAAAATACATTGCATATGCTTCCATAAAAATTTCCTTTCTTAACCTTGAGTCATATAAAATAATTTTAACACAAAAAACCGAACGTTGTAAGAGAATTTTAAGCCGAAAATGTGATTTTTCCCTTAAATATGTGGTAAAATAGAAGTTATAAGGTTGTAATGTACAAGTTGTAACAATTATTTAGATAAGGAGTGTTTTCTTTGGACCAAGAATTATGTTGGTGTGGCAGCGGTAAAGCATATGCAGATTGCCACAAAATGAATGATGCAAAAATTGCGTTGCTGCAGGCTCAGGGCTGCGAGGTTCCTGACCGCGATATGATTAAAACCCCGGAGCAGATTGCAGGTATTCGTGCAGCTTGCAAAATCAATACCGGTGTATTGGATGAGGTTGCCAAATATATTAAAGCCGGTATGACTACTGCTGATATCGACAGAATCGTTTACGAATATACAGTAGCGCATAACGCTATCCCTGCACCGCTGGGCTATGAAGGCTTCCCGAAGAGCGTGTGTACCTCTGTCAATGACCAGGTTTGCCACGGCATTCCCAGCGAGCATGACGTGCTGCGCAGCGGTGATATTGTTAACGTAGACGTTTCTACTATCTACAATGGTTATTATGCTGACGCATCCCGTATGTTTATGATCGGAAAGGTTGCTAAACCGGCGGCAGATTTGGTTGCAATCACCAAACAATGCCTGCTGCGCGGTATTGAAGCAGCTCAGCCTTGGGGATTTTTGGGCGATATCGGCGCTGCTGTTTCCAAGCTGGCACATAAGCACGGTTATTCCGTTGTCGAAGAATTCGGCGGCCACGGCGTTGGCGTAGAATTCCACGAGGACCCGTTCGTCTGCCACGTAGGCAAGCGCAAAACCGGTATGGTGCTTGTACCGGGAATGATTTTTACTATTGAGCCGATGATTAACATGGGTCACAGAGATATCTTTGTTGACGAGGCTAACAACTGGACTGTTTATACCTGTGACGGCAGTCTTTCCGCTCAATGGGAGCACCAGATCCTGATTACCGAAAACGGTCCGGAGATTTTAACATATTAATGGCTTGTTGGCTGTGCAGGCAGTCTTAATCTTTATTATTGTGCCCGGGCCCTGCAGCTTGGGCAAATAGATAGCATAGGAGGCTATAATAATGACAGATTTTTTGGAGAAAACATTCCGCCTGAAGGAACATCAGACGGATGTCCGCACGGAAATTCTTGCCGGTATTACCACCTTTATGACGATGGCTTATATTTTAGCTGTTAACCCCGGCATTTTAAGTGCTGCCGGTATGGATGCAGGCGCTGTATTTACCGCTACTGCTTTGGGTGCTTGTCTTGGTACTCTGCTCATGGCGCTGTTCTCTAACTATCCTTTTGCTCTTGCTCCGGGTATGGGCCTGAACGCCTTTTTTGCTTATACTGTTGTAGGACAGATGGGTTACAGCTGGCAGATTGCGTTGGCAGCAGTTTTTGTCGAAGGTATTCTGTTCATTGTTCTGTCCCTGACTAAGGTGCGCGAAGCGTTGTTCAACTCCATTCCGCCTGCACTTAAGTTCGGCGTTACCAGCGGTATCGGTCTGTTCATCACCTTTATCGGCTTGCAGAATTCCAAGCTCGTTGTTGCGGGACCGACTCTCGTTGGGCTGTATCCGTTTAAGGCTGCTTTGGCAGACGGCACCTTCTGGTCCACCGGTATCGGTGCTTTGCTGGCGCTTATCGGTATTCTGCTGACCGCTGTAATGATGACGAAAAAGGTTCCCGGCGGTATCCTCGTTGGTATTCTGGTTACTTGGGGCTTAGGCATGATTTGTGAGCTGACCGGCATTTATGTACCGAATCCGAAGCTCGGTATGTTCTCCGTTATGCCCAGCTTTGCTAACGGCATTTCTGTTCCCAGCCTGGCACCGACCTTTATGCAGCTGGACTTCAGTGCTATTTTCACCTTTAACTTCATTACAATCATGCTTTCCTTCATGTTTGTAGATTTGTTTGATACTCTCGGCACCTTGATCGGTGTTGCTTCCAAGGCTAAAATGCTGGACAAGGACGGCAAGCTGCCGAAAATCGAAGGCGCTCTGCTGGCCGACTCCATCGCTACTACCAGTGGTGCGCTGCTGGGTACCTCTACCGTTACTACCTTCGTAGAAAGCAGCGCCGGCGTTGCTGTCGGCGGCCGTACCGGTCTGACTGCTGTTACTGCAGCAATCCTGTTCTTCCTCAGTTTATTCTTTGCACCGATTTTCTTGGCAATTCCTGCCTTCGCTACCGCTCCGGCACTGGTGATTGTAGGCTTTTTGATGGTAAGCAGTCTGCTTAATGTAGACTTTGATGATATGACTGAGGCTATTCCTGCTTTTGTTGCAGCAGTAGCAATGCCCTTTATGTATTCTATTTCCGAAGGCATTTCCATGGGCGTTATCTCCTATGTGGCAATTAACCTGCTCAGCGGTGAATACAAAAACAAAAAAACCAGCTGGATTGTATATGTGCTGGCAGTAATCTTTATCCTGAAATATATTTACGTGTAAAAGGATTGAGGTAAAAAATATGATGGACCGTGTAAGAGCGGTCGCACTTGGTAACAGCCCTGCTGATATTCTTTTGAAGAACGGCAGGGTTGTTGACGTGCTGACCGAAACAATTTATGAAGCTGATGTTGCTATCGCCGAGGGCGTTATCGCCGGTGTCGGCAGCTATGACCAGGCAGAAAAAATCATCGACCTGCATGGAGCATATGTTGCGCCCGGTCTGATTAATGCACATTGCCATGTAGAAAGCTCGATGGCTGTGCCTGAGCATTACTGCGCCGAGGAGTTGCGCTGGGGCGTAACCACGCTGATTACCGACCCGCATGAAATTGCCAACGTAGCGGGCGCGGCAGGCATTCACTATATGTTGGAGGCCGGCGGCCAGATGCCGCTGAACTATTATGTGAACCTGCCGAGCTGCGTGCCAGCGACACGCTTTGAGCATAGCGGCTGTGTGATGGACGCGCGTGATATGATTAAGCTTGTCAATGAGCCGGGTGTACTGGGCATGGGCGAGATGATGAACGTGCCGGGAGTTATTTATAATTCCGCTGAGGTACAGAAAAAGCTGGACCTGTTCCAAAGTTTGGGACGCGTAATCGACGGCCACGCACCCTGCGTGCGTGGCAAGGAGCTGGCAGCTTACGTTGCCAGCGGCATTGATACCGACCATGAAAGCATCAGCTGGGACGAGGCAAAGGAAAAGCTGCGCAACGGTCTGGCAGTGCTGGTGCGTGAGGGCAGTGCTTCGCGTAATCTGACGGCAATTTTGCGCGGCGTTATTGATGAAGGCATTGATGTCAGCAGTCTGGCCTTCTGCACCGATGACAAGCATCTTGCCGATATTCGCCACGAAGGAACTATTCGTCACTGCGTACAAATGGCGATAGAATTAGGCATGGAGCCTGTGCGTGCTCTACGTCTGGCAACTATCAACGCTGCGCGTATTTACGGCCTGCGTCGCGTGGGTGCCGTTGCTCCCGGCTGGCAGGCGGATTTGGTAGTTTTTGACAATCTGCAAAGCCTTACGCCGCAGGCTGTTTTCCATAAGGGCGTGGATGCACTCAAGGCCTGCGAAAAGATTACGCCTGTTACTCCCAATGCCAGTTTGCAGGGCAGCGTGAAGCCTGCAGCCTTTGGTGCCGATACATTCTCCTTGGCACATTTTGCAGATGACAGGGAATATCCTGTTATCACTATGCTTCCCGGTGAAATTTTTACCGAGAAGAGCACTATTATGGGCAAGAATATTGCCGCTGCATTGGAAAAAGGCGATGTGTATCTGATTGCCGTACTGGAAAGACATCACGGCACCGGTAATGTAGGACTTGGCCTCTTGCGTGGCTACGGCCTGAAGGACGGCGCGGTAGCGACAACTGTGGCACACGATTCACATAACCTGATTGTTATCGGCACAAGTTCGGAGGCAATGAATGCTGCGGCTAAGGAGCTGGTACGCGTACAGGGCGGCTATACCTTGGTCAAGGGCACCGAGGTTGTCGATACGCTGCCGCTGAATATCTGTGGTCTGATGAGCAGCGCGCCTGCCGAGGAGCTTATCGGCAGTCTTGATGAGATTGCGGCCAAGGCGCATGTGCAGGGAGTTTTAGACGGCATCGACCCGTTTATCAGCCTGAGCTTTATGGCGCTGCCGGTTATTCCCAAGCTGCGCATTACGGATATGGGTATGTTCGATACGGAAAAATTTGAATTTATAAAATAGAGATATTTGAGGGGAAAGAAATGCATAAACTTGTATCACAATTAGTTGTTTACCGCAACCTGCCGGCGGATAATTTGCTGGAGCCGTTGGCAGATATCTGCGCTGAATTTGCCGGCGGGAATTATAATCGCGAGGAACTGACAGCGGAAATTTATGAGCAGGTACATAAGCTGCTTGATATCGGCACCGTTTATGGTTTTGACAAAAATCTTTGGCACAACTATTTGGCCTTTTTGCTCGTCAGCTGCGAAAATCCCTTTGCCATTACCTGCGAAAAGGTTGGAGCCTGCGATGGCAGCGTCAATCTTTTTGCCAAGCATGACTTTCAAATCTTTCAGCAGCTGTTTGCCTACGATTTCAGTGAACTGGAGCAAGCCTTGGAGATTAACTGCTTTTCGTTAATTAGCAATTATCAGGCTGTGGTGAAGCAGGAGCGTCGCTACAACAAAAATATCAGCGATAAGGTGCAGGCGCTCAGCACTGCTTTGGAAGGTGCTGCCGATGCTGATGAGTTTTTCGCCTGCGTCACCAAATTCTATCATGATTACGGCGTGGGCAAGCTTGGTCTGAACAAGGCCTTTCGCATAGCGCAGGCGCAGCAGGGCGAGCCGGAGCTGGTGCCGATATCCAATACGGAGCAGATTACCTTTGATGACCTTATCGGTTATGAGGACCAGAAGCAGCGCCTGCTGGAAAATACGGAGGCTTTTGTAGCAGGCCGCCCGGCAAATAACGTGCTGCTTTTCGGTGACAGTGGTACAGGCAAATCCAGCAGTATTAAGGCGCTTATCAACAAATATTATGATCAGGGCCTGCGGATGATTGA
>CAKQHU010000038.1 GCA_934234275.1 uncultured Phascolarctobacterium sp. | reverse complement strand
AATACCTTTATCGCACGCTCATCTATGAGTGACGGAAAACCGCGCACTCTGCAAAACGAATATAAGGATATTCTTGATTTAGGTAGAATCTTTGACAAAAACGAAAGGGCGCAAGAGATTGTCGGGCAAATGCAGCAGGAGGTTAATTTTGCCATCAACCAGACTGCAGGCTACAAAAAGCGTCCGCGTGCTCTGGTGCTGGAATTTATGGGCAAGGAGCCGACTGTTTATGGCGAAAAATCCTTGGCCGGCAATATTGTCAAAGAGCTGCACGGTGAATTGCTGGCAGAAAAACAGCGTGCTATTGGCTTGGAGCAGGTTGTAGAGCTTGACCCGGATGTTATTTTTATTGTAGTAACAGAATTTAACTATGGGCGTGAGCAGGATATGATTGACCGCGTTACCAAACACAAGGCGTTGAAGCATCTTCGCTGCGTGCAGCAGGGACGTGTTGTAGCCTTGCCGCTGTATGCTATTTACAGCTCGGGCGTGCGCACCTATGATGGCATAAAAATTATTGCGGCCGGTATGTACCCGGATTTGTATAAGGAGAAATGATGATGGTTGATTTTTTGAAAAAGCAGGGGTACCTGTTCATCTGTCTGGCCTTGCTTGCTTTACTGGTAGTTGCCTTGTTTTGGGCATTGTCCATTGGCACGGTGAAGCTGCCGTTGGTAAATATTTATAATGCGGTTGTAGAGCAGCTCTTTAGCGGTCAGCCTATTGAAGGCGTTGATCGCGGACCGGTGCATGATATTATCTGGCTGCTGCGCTTGCCGCGTCTGGTGCTGGCTGCCTTAGTTGGCATGGGCCTTTCGGTCTGCGGCGTTATCATGCAGGCTGTAGTAAAAAACCCCTTGGCTGACCCGTATATATTGGGTATTTCCTCCGGTGCATCTTTGGGTGCAACGGCAGCAATCCTGCTGGGCATCGGCGTAGCCTTGGGCGAAAACTTTGTCGGCATTGCAGCCTTTATCGGTGCCTTTGCTATGTCGCTGGGCGTACTGTTTATCTCTAACCTGGGCGGACGCAGCAATTCAGTGAAGCTGCTTTTGGCAGGCATGGCGCTGAGCGCAGTCTGCGGTGCGTTTTCCAGCTTTATTGTTTATTTTGCAAATAATAAGGAAGGCATGCAGACCATTGCCTACTGGATGATGGGCAGCTTTGCCGGTGCCAAGTGGGAAACACTGGCAGTCATCGGACCAATCGTAGTGTTGGCAGTAATGTTCTTTTGGACGCAGAGCCGTATGCTCAACCTGATGCTTTTAGGTGATGAATCCGCTTTGACTTTGGGAACGGATTTACATATTTACAGACAGATTTATCTGCTCGTGAGCTCTCTTATCGTAGGCTTTGTAGTATATGCCGCTGGTATGGTTGGCTTTGTCGGCCTGGTAGTACCGCACGTTATCCGTATGCTGGTGGGTACCGACCATAAAAAGCTGATACCTGTTTCCGCTTTGACCGGTGCGGTATTTTTGGTAATCGCTGATGGCCTGTGCCGTGTAATTATTCCGCGCACCGAGCTGCCAATCGGCATTCTGATTTCGCTTATTGGTGCTCCGTGCTTTGTATATTTGATGATTAAGAAAACCTATGGCTTTGGAGGTAACTGATAATGGAGATTTTAGCAGAAGCAGTAAAAATGGCCTTCGGACCAAAGGAAATTCTTAAGGGAATAGATTTCAGCCTGCATAATAAGGAATTTGTGGGCATTATCGGGCCTAACGGCAGCGGTAAAAGTACCTTTTTGAAATGCGTTTACCGCGTGCAAAAGCCTACAGCCGGTAAAATTACCTTCAACGGAACGCCATTGGACGAGCTTTCTTACCGTGAATCGGCGTTGCAGCTGGCGGTAGTAGCACAGCATAATGTTTACAGCTTTGATTTTTCGGTGCTGGAGGTTGTGCTGATGGGACGTTCGCCGCATAAGAAAATGCTGGAGCGTGATAATCTTAAGGATTACCAGATTGCACGCAAGGCGTTGGCAACTGTAGGCCTGGCGGACTTTGAAGAACGCAGCTTTGCTACCTTGAGCGGTGGCGAGCAGCAGCGTGTAATTTTGGCGCGGGCGCTGACGCAGCAGACGGAATGTCTGGTGCTGGACGAGCCGACGAACCATCTGGATATCAAGTACCAGCTGCAGATTATGGATATTGTAAAATCGCTTGATTTGACTGTTGTAGCAGCAGTGCATGATCTGAATATCGCAGCGATGTACTGTGACCGTCTGGTTGCGATTAAGGACGGACAGATTGTGGGCATGGGAACTCCGCGTGAGCTGCTGACGGAAAAGTTTATTTATGATATGTATGAGGTGCGCTGCAGAGTGGATGAAGATGCATCCGGCAGGATTAATATTGTGTATCTGCCACAGCACTGGATGTAGTACTGAGGCGCCTTGCGTGAAAATAAGGGTTGTAGCAGTACGGCGACGGACAAGACACCATCTTCTGCTTCACCGATTCTAATATAAGTTTTCTTGACATACTATATTTTTCTGTTCAAGGAGGGTTAAAATGAAAAAGCTATTATTGATTCCGGCATTCATGGCCATGTTCTTCGCCGGCAGCGTGGCAGCTCTCGCTGCCTTCGCTGCTCAGCCTGCACCGCCACAGGAAAGCAAAATGATGCTGCCGCCGCCTAAGGACGGCAAGCGTCCGCCGATGCCGCCGCGTATGCGCCGGCCACAGCTTTCCAATGCAGAGGCTGCAGAAAAGCTGCAATCTGCCTACGGCTACCGTTATTCCGATATGCTGCGTCTTTTGAATAATGGCCACAGCTATGGCGATATGAACACAGCCTGCTTGTATGCATATCTTTCCGGTAAGCCGGTAGAAAAGGTGCTGCAGCTGCGCCAGCCTGCCACCTGGGGCAGGGTGCGTGCGCAGCTGGGGCTGACTCCCAAGCTGTATGCTGAAAAATATATGGAATATCAGGCAAGCTATCTGCCTGCCGACAGCCCGGTAGACAGAGAAACGGCGCTGAAATATCTGCGACAGGGCTATCCGCTGGGCGATATTCAGCAGGCTGCTAAGCTGGCCAAGGAAAGCGGTAAAACTTTGGCACAGGTGCTGCCTATGCGAACTGTTACCTGTGACTGGGAGCAGGTTAAGGCAAAGCTTGGCTTGCAGCAGGAACAAAAACAAGACAAACCTTTTGCCTTCAGAGGACGCGGTCAGCGCAGCGGTGCTGGTTTTGCCGGCTTGCATACACGCAACATGACAGCAGAAAGAGCTGTAAAGATTTTCCACGCTGATTATCTTTTTGATGAAGCAGAGCTGTTGCCGCTGTACGAAAAATATGGCTTTGAAGGCTTGGAGGATATCTGCCTGCATGCCTACATGAGCAAAAAAACGCTGCAGGAAATCATTGACCTGCGCGATAAATATTCCTGGGAGCGTATGAAGTACGTGTTGGGATTGACACCGCAGGTATATTTTGACCGCTGCGTGGATTATCAGGCGCGCCGTTTGGCAGAACGCATGGATATCCCGCAGAAGGTAACGAAAAAATATATGCATATGGGCTACGCAATGCATCATATCAACAGTTCTTATCTGCTGGCACAAAAGGCAGGGTTGGATATTAAGGATGTTATTGATTTAAAGACGCCGAAGAATTCCTGGCAGGATGTGGCGCTGAAAATCGGTCTGACTGTGGAAGATTGTCATGAGGTTAAGAGCAAAATCAGCAAGGACTTCGGTAGACATGAATGAAACGTATTGTAATTTTACGCTGTTTGGGTTCCAATGATGTATGCACCGGTGCAGGCTGTATGCGTGCTTTTAATACCAAAAGCGGTGCCTTCGCCAGATATGGTGAGGAACAGTTGGAGCTGGAGGCATTTTGGAGCTGCAATGGTTGCGAAGACTGCCGTTTGAAGCATCAGGAGGGCATTGAAGAAAAGCTGGAGCGTATTATCGGCCTGAAGCCTGATGCAGTGCATGTGGGCGTTTGCGTTAAGCAACGCACGGAAGATGGCGATGAGGTTACCTGCAAAACTATTAAAGAAATTTGCGAGCGTCTACAGGCTTCCGGACTGACGATTGTGGAAGGTACGCATAGATGAATTAGCAAAAAACGATTATAACCGCAAAAACACCAAAAAATAAAAAGTTTTGCGGTTATAATCGCAAAACTATTGGAAAATGACATTTTTTGCGGTTATAATATACGTATAGGGGGTGTCTAAAATGATTAATAGACCACTTTATACAAAGAAAATTATGGAATATGTTGATACTCCGTTCATAAAAATTCTTACAGGAATCAGGCGTAGCGGTAAATCAACTATTTTAAAGCTAGTTATGCAAAAATTAAAGGAACGTGGCATTGATGACAGCCGCATTATAAGCTATCGTTTTGATTCGATGGAATATGATGGCTATACTGCGAAACAAATGTATCAAGAACTAAAAAATAGACTAAATCCTGATGAAAGGACATATCTTTTTTTAGACGAAGTTCAGGAAATCAATAATTGGGAAAAAATAATAAATTCCCTAGCTACGGAGTTTGATGTGGATATTTACATTACCGGATCGAATTCGCGTATGATGTCATCAGAAATAGCTACATACCTTACCGGCAGATATGTTTCTTTCAGAATATATACATTATCATTTGCAGAATATCTGGATTTCAAGAGTCACTATACGGAGGTTACTACTCCAAGGCAAGAGCTTATAAATTATATAAAATTAGGTGGTTTTCCTGCAATTCATTTGCGTGCGTATACTGAAGATGAGGTTTATACTATAGTTCGAGATATTTACAATTCTATAATTTTCTCGGATATAGTGAAAAGAAATGAGGTACGCAAGGTTGATTTATTGGAGCGAGTAGTAAAATATGCTTTTAACAATGTTGGAAATACTTTTTCCGCAAAGACAATATCAGACTATATGAAATCAGAACATAGGAAAGTTGATAATGAAACTGTATATAGTTATTTGGAAAAGTTGGAAAAGGCATATATTTTACATCGCTGTCAGCGTTATGATTTAAAGGGTAAAGAACTGTTGAAAACGCAAGAGAAGTTTTATTTAGCAGATACGGCTTTACGTTATAGTGTATTAGGTTATAATGATAATAGCATAGCTGCGATGTTGGAGAACGTTGTTTACCTGGAGTTGTGCAGACGTGGATATAGAGTGGACATCGGTAAAATAGATTCAGGTGAAATCGATTTTGTTGCCACTAAACAGAATGAAAAGCTTTATATACAAGTTACACAGCAAATCAGCTCAGCAGAAACAGAAAAACGTGAATACACAAGGTTATTGGATATAGATGATAATTTTCCCAAATATGTTTTGAGGACAGATGAGTTTGTTGGTGGAAATTATAAGGGTATTAAGAGTATGCATGTAGCAGACTTTTTGTTAAGCGAAGAATATTGATTTTAGCAGGAGTATGCAAAAAAGCAGTCTTCCGGACTGACGATTGTGGAAGGAACGCACAGATGAATGTACTTAGATTTACAGAATACGACACCTATAATGAAGCCGAAATTATGGCATTATATAGCAGTGTTGGCTGGAGCAATTATACCAATAACCCGGCAATGCTACGGCAAGCCTATAAGAGCTCACTTTATATTTTAGCGGCCTATGCCGATGACAAGCTTGTGGGTATACTCCGTGCTGTCGGTGATGGTGCTTCTGTAGTTTTTCTGCAGGATTTAATAGTACTGCCGGAATTTCAGCGGC
The DNA here is from genome assembly GCA_934234275.1 of uncultured Phascolarctobacterium sp. Lineage (GTDB taxonomy): Bacteria > Bacillota > Negativicutes > Acidaminococcales > Acidaminococcaceae > Phascolarctobacterium_A. Next base: position 4,422 of record CAKQHU010000038.1, on the reverse strand, counting down.
ATAGTATTGGTTCACAGCTTATGCGAAAAGTTATGGAAAAGTATGCAGACGTCTATCAACTGCAGCTCCTTACGGAAGCAAGTGAAAAAAATATTGCTTTTTATGAATATGTTGGGTTAAAAAGAATCGAAAAGTATGGTTGCTGCGCTTTTATAAGATAAGGATGAAAAAAGGCGATAAGCTGTAAGTAATGTAACACTATCATAATAAATCTAAGGAAATTAGATAATTTTTGCAAACTTTAGCAGGAGTTTTCGCCTCTATAGCGAAATATAGAAGCAAAGGGATAAAGCCCGAGCCCTTGATAGAAAAATGGTAGCACCAAAGCGATTTGGCGACATACCAAAGGAGGCATTGATTATGAGTGTAAACGTAAAAGGCAGAAACATTGATGTAACCCCGGCTCTGAAAGAGTATGTGGAGAAAAAAATTACTAAGGTTACTAAGCAGTTTAAGACTGTTGGTGACATTTCTGCAGTACTGAAGGTTGAGAAAGGTAACCATATTGTAGAAATTACGGTTCCCGCAAGCGGCATCCTGCTGAGAGCTCAGGAAACCACGAAAGATATGTATTCCTCCATTGATTTGGTTGTAGAAAAAATTGAACGTCAGATTCACAAATATAAAACCCGTCTGATGAAGAGAAAATACAGCAACTTTGCTGATACCGCTGTTCCTGCTCCGGCACCGGCTGCAGAAGCTACTGATGAAGGCGAATTCGAAATCATCAAGAATAAACGCTTCATCATGCATCCGATGACTCCGGAAGAAGCAATTCTGCAAATGAATCTGTTGAACCATGATTTCTTCGTATTCTACGATCCTGATCTGGGTGCTACCAATGTAGTTTACCGCCGTAAGGATGGTAAATACGGCTTGCTGAGCCCGGAACTGAAATAAAGCAAATATTTTAACCTAAACTTCACAAAAAAGCACAGGAAATTCACCTGTGCTTTTTGCTTTTTAAGAGAGATTCTGCTATAATTTAAAATTAGGTGTATAGTCTTTTCAAACACCATAATTTTAAGGAGTGATCGTGTTGCTCGAAGGCATTTTAAAGAAAATTTTTGGTGACCCCAACGAAAAAGAAATCAAAAACATTCGTGTAATCGTAGATAAGATTAATAGTCTGGAAAAGGACATGGAAAGCCTTAGCTCTGCTAATTTGGCAGCCAAGACCAGCGAATTTAAAGTACGTTTGCAAAAGGGTGAAACCCTGGATGATATTCTTCCGGAAGCATTTGCCGTTGTCCGTGAAGCGTCCAGACGTGTTACCGGCATGCGTCATTTTGATGTACAGTTAATCGGCGGCGTAGTGCTGCATCGCGGTAAAATTGCCGAGATGCGTACCGGCGAAGGTAAAACCCTGGTAGCTACTGCACCTGTATATCTGAATGCACTGACCGGCAAGGGCGTGCATGTTGTAACTGTCAATGATTATCTGGCACGCCGCGACAGCGAGGATATGGGACGTATTTACAAGTTCCTCGGTCTGTCCGTAGGTCTGATTGTGCATGATATGGATTTCCCCGATCGTAAGGCTGCCTATGCTGCAGATATTACTTACGGTACCAATAATGAATTCGGCTTTGACTACCTGCGTGATAACATGGTAGTTGATGAAAATCAGATGGTTCAGCGTGAGCTGAATTACTGTATTGTCGATGAGGTCGACAGTATCCTGATTGACGAGGCGCGTACCCCGCTGATTATCTCCGGCCCCGGTGAAAAATCCACTGAGCTGTATCAGGTTCTGGCTCGTGTTGTTGCCAACATGGAAGAGGGTGAGGACTACACTGTTGATGAAAAACAAAAACAGGTAGCACCTACCGAAAAGGGTATTGCCAAGGCAGAAAAAATGCTGGGCATCGGCAACCTGTATGACAATGAGCACGGTGTGGACTATTCCCACCAGATTATGTGTGCTCTGAAGGCTAAGGCTTTGATGCACCGTGACCGCGATTATGTGGTTAAGGATGGTCAGGTTATCATCGTTGATGAGTTTACCGGCCGTCTGATGTTCGGCCGTCGTTTCTCCGAAGGTCTGCATCAGGCTATCGAAGCCAAGGAAGGCGTAAAGGTAGAACGCGAAAGCCAGACTTTGGCAACCATTACCTTCCAAAACTACTTCCGTATGTATAAAAAGCTTGCCGGCATGACCGGTACCGCTAAGACCGAGGAGCAGGAGTTCCAAAAGATTTATAATCTGCCGGTTGTTGTTGTACCTACCAATAAGCCGATGATCCGTGTTGACTATCCTGATGTTATTTATAAAACACGTATTGCCAAATACAAGGCAGCAGTTAACGAGATTGAAGAATGCCATAAGTCCGGCCGTCCGGTACTGGTTGGTACTACTTCCATCGCTCAGTCCGAAGAGCTGAGCGCTATGCTCAAACGCCGCAACATTCCGCATAACGTGCTGAATGCGAAGTACCATGAAAAAGAGGCTGAGATTATTTCTCATGCAGGCCAATATGGCGCTGTAACCATTGCTACCAATATGGCAGGCCGTGGTACCGATATTACCTTGGGTGAAGGCGTACCTGAATTGGGCGGTCTGCATATCATCGGTACCGAGCGTCATGAAAGCCGCCGTATCGATAACCAGCTGCGTGGCCGTTGCGCCCGTCAGGGTGACCCTGGTTCTTCCAAGTTCTTCTTGAGCCTGGAGGATGACCTGATGCGTTTGTTCGGCAGTGATAATATTGCTGGCATCATGGATAAGCTGGGCATGGAGGATGATGAGCCGATTGAACACAGCCTGGTTACCAAGTCCATCGAAAATGCTCAGAAGAAGGTTGAAGCACGTAACTTCAGCATTCGTAAGCACGTCCTGGAATATGACGATGTTATGAACCAGCAGCGTGAGGTTATTTACTCTCAGCGTCATAAAATCCTGCATCAGGAAAATCTTAAGGATACCATCAAAGAGATGGTTGATGAAACCGTTGCCCGTACTATGACTATGTACGCACCGCCTGAGGTTTATTCCGAGGATTGGGATCTGCAGGCTCTGATTAACTACGCTGAGGACTTCTATGCTCCGCGTGGTCTGCTGACTGTAGATTATCTGCAAAACCTCAGCCGTGAAGAGCTGGCCGAATATCTGCAGAAGGTTGCTGATGACAACTACCAGGCACGTGAGGACGCAATCGGTCCTGAATTGATGCGTGAGCTGGAAAACCTGGTTATGCTGAAGGTTGTAGACAACCACTGGATGGAGCATCTGGATGCTATGGATATGCTGCGTGAAGGTGTTGGCCTGCGTGCATATGGCCAGAAGGACCCGCTGGTTGAGTACAAATTTGAAGCCTACGATATGTTTGAAGCTATGATGGAGGCTATCAAGGAAGACGTTGTCCGCTACATTTACCGCGTCAATGTTATTACCCAGCCGCAGGTTGAAGATCCGCTGGAAAATGCTTCCACCAATAACCCGACTCCCGAGGGTGACGAGGGTAGCTTAAAAGCTGAACCCAAGAAATAATTTTTAAGTCAGCAGCCTTGGCTGCTGACTTACTTTAGCCTTGTTTGCAAGAACTTGGCAAAACGGCTGAGGCCGTAAATAACTAATATTTGCTACACGAAAGGTTGTGAGGAATTTTGTTGATTGAAGAATATAAGCCTGAAATTACAAATCTGCAAGCAAAATTAGAGGAAATGAGGGGATCTCTTTGACATCGCTGTCAAAGAAGATCGTATTGCAGAATTAGAACATAAAATGGGTGATCCTACTTTTTGGGATGATCCGGAAAAGGCACAAAAAACTGCGCAGGATGTTAACAGCTTAAAGGAAGAGGTTGACGGTTTCCATAAATTAAGCGCAGGTGTTGACGATTTGGAAGCTTTGCAGGAGATGGCTGCCGAAGAAAATGATGAAAGCCTGCTTCCTGAAATGGATGAGCTGCTGGCAAAATGCCGCAGCGAGCTGGAGCATCTGGAGCTGGGTATGCTGCTCAGCGGTGAATATGATGCCAATAATGCTATCCTGACACTGCATGCAGGTGCCGGCGGCACCGAAGCGCAGGACTGGACCAGCATGCTGCTGCGTATGTTTACCCGCTTTGCGGAGCAAAACGGTTTTGCGTTGGAAATGCTCGACTATCAGCCGGGTGATGAAGCCGGTGTAAAAAGTGCTACTATCCAGGTTAACGGCCATAATGCTTATGGCTTCTTGCGCTCTGAAAAGGGTGTACACCGCCTGGTGCGCATTTCTCCGTTTGATGCTAATGCTCGTCGTCACACCTCCTTTGCTGCGGTAGACGTAATGCCGGAGCTGGATGATACTGTTGATGTAAATATTAATATGGATGAGGTGCGCGTCGATGTTTACCGTTCCAGTGGTGCCGGCGGTCAGCACGTCAATAAAACGTCCTCTGCTGTACGTATGACACATGAACCGACAGGTATCGTTGTTCA